>CBEPPX010000580.1:0-1806 GCA_965511205.1 uncultured Ignavibacteriales bacterium
AAAGTATTGGTGTTACATTGACAGATAAAAAGAGTCAATAGCCTCAACTGTAAAATGCATTATTTTTTAATATAAAATCAAGTGTTTTTAAATATTTTTTTTATTTGACGGTATTAATATTTTTAATATGCTTCGGTCTGGCGAAACACAATATTTATATAAATAACAAGAATAATGCTGTAGGAAAGGATTTTTTAGTTTGAATATTAAACATATCTGTTTCGATCTTGATGGTACATTAGTTGATTCAAAAACAACAATTTTAAAATCTACAATTGCAGCACTTGAGGAATTAAATATTGAAGCATCAATTCCTGAAGATAATTTTACTAAGATGATAGGAATGCATTTCATCGATATTTTTAATGAATTTAAAATTGATGTACCCGATTTTAACAAATTTATTTCTATTTACAAATCTCTTTATTTTAATTTTATTGATGAATCAATTCCTTTCCCTGGTGCTGCAGAGGTGCTGAAACATTTTAATGAAAAAGGAATTATAACTTCTTTGCTTACTACTAAAGCGCAGGACCAGGCGGATAAGATAATTGATCACTTTGGCTTTAGAGAGGATCTTTCTTGCGTTATGGGAAGGCGGAACGGTGTTGCACACAAACCCTCAGCTGAACCACTGCTGATTATTTGTGATGAATTAGAAATTCCGCCATCGGAAACTTTAATGGTTGGCGATACTGAGCTGGATATAAACTGTGGGAAAAATGCCGGGGCACTTTCCTGTGCAGTTACTTATGGTTACAGGACGGAAGAAAATCTAAAAGAATTTAATCCGGATCTTTTAATAAATGATATTAACGAACTAAAAAATTTATTAAGTAATGATGAATAAGTTTGGTAGTCTATGAAAGAGTTGTGAAAGTAAATAAAAAAGGCGATTAAAAAATAATCGCCATAGACATTCTATTTTAATTTTTAACTCTTAATTATTTAAGCACAAACTTAATTGGTATCGATATTCTTACATTAACAGGTTTACCTCTTTGCATGCCGGGATGGAATTTTGTGTTTTTAACAGCATCCAGAGCTACCTCATCCAATCCGCCGCCAATCCTTATTTTAACAAAGGCATCAATAATGTTTCCCTGTTTATCAACTACGGCTTCAATTACAACTTTTCCTTCTATCTCTGCTCTCTTTGCAATTTCAGTATAGTAAACTTTCTCCAGGATAGCAGCTATTCCTCCTACCGGTTCAGGCATTACTTCAGACCAAACAAATATCTGAGGTTCATCATCAACAATTGGAGGAGGAGGTGGTGGTGGTGGAAGATTAACATGCTCATCCTGATGAAGATCATTATCATTTAAAATTATATCTTCAGGATCTTCAGTTAAACTTACCATCAAAGGCTCCGGAATTGGCGGAGGTGGCGGCTTGGGTTTCTGAATTGTATTTTCAATATCTTCAACTGTAATCCAGATGGTTGAATCAATTGGTAACGTTTCAGAAATTACATTTGGTGGAGAGAATTTGAATGCAGCAATTATTAAAGCAAGCGTAAAGATAACACTGAGTTTAATATACCTGCTGTATTTTGCTCTTAAGTTGGCTTTAAAGTTTTTTAGAACCGGCATTGTAAACTCCTTTATTGTTTGAATTTAAAGATTATACAACGCCGGTTTAAAATTGTTCCCCGGTTTACGCTAAATTATTCGTGGATTACCAGAAGTCCGTAGTGTCCTACAGAGTAATCCTTATTGTATTTATAAACACTAATTTCAATCTTGTATTCACCATCTTTGTAAGGTTTAATTGTAACCATTGCCTCATCATCATTCTCAGCAT
>CBEPPX010000581.1:0-1803 GCA_965511205.1 uncultured Ignavibacteriales bacterium
TATTCTATTTAAACTATTTAATAAAGGTATAGCCTTATAATGAAAAAGATAGCACTATCCGTATTCAGAGATCGAATCTCATCGCGCCTTGATGCTGCTGATAAGATTCTACTTCTAACTTTGGAAAATGAAAAAGTTAAAAAACGTGAACCGGTAAGGCTAATTCCAAGTAGTCCACTAGATAAAATACATCAAATTATTCAGCTAAATCCAGATGTGCTTATTTGTGGTGGGCTTACACAACTATGCGAAAGTAGACTTAAAAAGTCTAAAATAACTGTAGTGCCCTGGATTAAAGGTAATACAGAAGAAGTATTAAAAGAGTTTGTAGAACGGAATCTATCTGAACCAGTTGCAATCAATAGTGAACGATAAGTTAATTTAATTAAAAAGGAAAAATTACAATGGATAAGAGAAGTTTCAAATGCGTTGAATGTGACCATATTTGGGATGTTGAATTTGGTATTCCAAGACCTTCGGAATGCCCAAATTGTAAAAGTACTAATATTCATCGAGAAGATATGGGGCGTCAAAGGTCTCCTCGCCGGAGAGGCAGACAAAGGAATAGAAGCTATGGATGGGATCGTAATTAAAACCAATGGTAAAACGGGATTTTTGTATTGTCCACGCTGTGGTTTGAGAAGACCCAAAGATGATGGTTCAAAATACTGTCCTAATTGCGGTAGTAAAATGATTGAGGAAGGAACGCTTCCTTACACCCCAAAATCAAGTTTGAATAGCGAAAGCGGCACTAAAAATAGAATAAAGGAGAGAAGCACTATGGACAGGAATAATTCAATTTACGGGTTGATGCAGCAGAACCAATTTGATAAATATACACAGGGTTTTGGCAGCATATCAGGAGTTGAAAAAGCTGATAGCGGGGAGTATGACTATGCCATTAATGAATTTACAAAGGTACTTAGTCAAAATCCTAAAGATGCTAACGCCTATTTCAGCAGGGCAACCTTAAAGGTTCATATTGGAGACATTAAAGGAGCAAGAAGAGACTTTGAAATGTCTGAGAAATGTCATCATGAAAATAAACTTGATTTAGCGGAATATCCGTAGTTATAAAAATTATCCCTAATATTTTGCGATTCACAGGACTGAAAAAATAATTCTTGCAAGGTTTTATAAAAGCTAGAAGGAAATTAAGATGAAGATAGCAGTAGAATCAAATGATGGTGTTAATTTATCATCACCCTTTAATTTGCTAAAGAACTTTATGATATTCGAAGTAGATGAAAAAAGTAATCCGATAAATCTTAGAACTCGTGAAGTTTCGATAGAACACAAAAATCGATTAAAGCTTGTAAAAAGTTTTAGTGAAACAAAATACATGTTGAGAGAATTGGAAGATTGTTCAACAATTATTTCACATGGTTTGATCAGACCTTTACTAAACAATTTAAATAAGTCAGGGGTTGATGTTTACATTACATTCCAGAATAGAATTGATCGAGCACTCAATCAGTATTTAAAAGATAAAAGTATCCACGAATTACATTAAGGGGATTAAATCATGAAAGTATTTGGACCTATACCGTCACGCCGTTTGGGAAAGAGTTTGGGAGTTAATAATATTCCACCAAAAACTTGCAGTTATTCCTGTGTTTATTGTCAGGTCGGAAGAACTTCAAGCATGTTGACAGAACGGAGAGAATTTTATAAACCGGGAGATATTCTTGGTGAAGTTGACGAAAGGATAACAAATATTGGAAAAGCAAACGAGACTATAGACTATATAACCTTTGTGCCGGATGGTGAGCCAACTCTGGATTTAAACCTGGGGGAAATGAT
>CBEPPX010000582.1:0-1803 GCA_965511205.1 uncultured Ignavibacteriales bacterium
TTCCTTTACCAAAACCAGATTCAATAAAACAGTTTGCGTGCCCATCGAACTTTGCCTTTGGTTCCCTGTTTTCAATAGTTGCAAGAAAGTTTTCGTACAGAATATCTGCCTGGAAATGTGCAACAGAACCAGCTTTGGAACTTGGAAGATTAGTTGCATCACCAATTACGAAAATATTATCGTAACCATCAGCTTTAAGTGTTTGGTTATCTGTTGGGATAAAATTAAATTCATCACCCATTCCGCTGCGCTTTATAGCAGCATCACCCATATTGGTGGGGATAGTTACTAAAACATCGAATGGAATTTCATCTTCCTCCCAGTTTACTATGTTTTTCTTTTCATTATCAACTCTGGCGATACTAAATTCAGTAGTTAGTTTAATGTTTTTCTTATCCAGAAAATCACCAAGTATAGCTGAGGCTTTGGGTTTGGTAAATGCACCATCCAACGGAGTTACAAAATGAATATCTACTTTATCACGAATTCCTTGTTCAGTAAAATATGAATCTGCAAGAAAAACAAATTCAAGTGGGGCAACGGGGCACTTAATAGGCATTTCAGTAATGTTCAGTACAAGTTTTCCACCTTCCCAGTGCTTAAAGAAATTTCTTAATGCACAAGCTCCCTCAATTGTGTAAAAATCGAAAACATTTTTCTGCCATAATTCTCCTTTAAGTCCCTCTGTTTCTTCAGGATTTATTTTTGCTCCAGTTGCGATTATTAACTGATCGTAGCCAACTACCTGTTTATTTTTAAGCAGAACCCTGTTTTTTTCAGGTTCAATTTTATCTATTTCGGATTGAATAACATTTACGCCGGCTGGAAAGAAATCTCTTTTTGGTTTAATAACATCTTTACAAGAATAAATATCAAATGGAATAAAGAGAAATCCGGGTTGGTAATAATGAGTTTCATGCTGATCAACAATAGTAATCTGCCATTCATTTTTATCGAGTACATTATGTAATTTGTTTAACATCATAGTACCCGCTGTTCCAGCTCCAAGTATTACTAATTTCTTCATCCTGTTACCTGTTAATTCCTAATCTGTTTATTGAGTTGGTTTTATTAATTCTTTTAGCTTTTCTTTTATACTGCCGCAATCGCCAAAACTGTTGTATACTTCACAGTTAAAACAATCTTGATTTTCACAAAAATTGTTTTTGTGATTGTATGTCCAGCAAGGTTTTGTATAGCTGTTAAAAGCTTCACAGTTTTGCCTGTCTATTTCCGAACAATTAACAATTGCCCAGCAGGGGATTAAAGCCAGCATTCTTCTTATTCCTTCAATCCCAATTTTATCTTCATTTATTGCTTTTCTTATGCAACGTATTCTTTCCAGATCCATATCAGAATAGCGCCGTTGATTTCCGTTACTTTTAAATGGAAGAATCAATCCTTCTTTCTCATACATTCTTAACGTGGGTACCGAAATGCCAAGCAATCTTGCTGCAGTGCTGATAGTGTAGTTTGGTTCTGTGGAAATATTCTTGTTCATTTTCTTGTTTATAAAAAGTTGATACCAGTTAATATCAACATTCTTGCCATTAGTTGATGCTAACTATTTGTGAGATTTTGGAATTATTTGACTAATAAATTTTCATTACTGAGAATGGGAAGGTTATCTTCTCTAAGAGTTGAGAGATGATAAATATTGGCAAGTGTTTATGAATATAAACTGATAAGATGAATAGATATGCCATATCTATGAGATACGGCATATCAAAAAAATAGCTTAACAACCTTCGCGGGATTTTTTCTTACGTTTTGTGGTAACGGTAACTTTGGGAGGAGCTTTTA
>CBEPPX010000583.1:0-1802 GCA_965511205.1 uncultured Ignavibacteriales bacterium
GAACCGGAAAAACCAACCTTCAAAATTAAATCTACAATATTCATTTCATCTTCAACAATCTTAAACTCAGGAATATTATCAGGCACTTCTTTCTTTATAAAGATTTTATCAAACTCCGCCTCTGCATACTCAGCATCTTTTTCGCTATGATACATTCTAACAAAAGTTCTCGCAAGATTTCTTTTAATATCACGCGGATTTACTTCAGGGTTATCCAGCTTCGCTTTTATTTCCTTAAGTTCTTCTGCAGGAACATCTGAAGCAAGAGTGTAATAAACGTAAATCAGGTCATCGGGTATAGAAAGTGTTTTACCGTACATATCTCTCGGTGGCTCGGAAATACCAATATAATTATCGTAAGATTTGCTCATCTTTTCTGTACCTTCTGTTCCAACTAACAGCGGCATTGTCAATATTATTTGTGGTTCCAGTCCGTACTCGCGCTGTATATCTCTACCAACCAGAAGATTAAACTTTTGATCTGTTCCTCCGAGTTCAACATCACTTTTAATTGCAACTGAATCCATTGCTTGCGCCAGCGGGTAAAGAAACTCATGAATGCTTATCGGTTCACCGGCTTTAAATCTTTTTTCAAAATCATCCCGTTCAATCATTCGCGCAACAGTATATTTTGAAGCAAGTTTAATAACTTCCTCAAAATTCATTTTGCTCAGCCAATCTGAGTTATAAACAATCTGTGTCTTTTTCTTATCAAGAATTTTAGATGCCTGTTTAAAATAACTTTCACCATGTTCGCGGGTCTGCTCAAGCGTAAGGGCAGGGCGGGTTGCACTTCTGCCGGAAGGATCGCCAATCATCCCGGTAAAATCGCCAACAATTAAAATTGCCTGGTGACCGAGTGACTGGAACTGTGCAAGCTTTCTTAATACAACAGAATGCCCGATATGAAGATCGGGACGGCTGGGATCGCAGCCAAGTTTAATGTTAAGGGGTTTTCCATCTTTTAAAGAACGCTCAAGCTTTTTAACCAGTTCTTCTTCAGGGATGATCTCATTCGCACCTCTGTTTATGAGGTCCATCTGTTCGCTGATAGGTGGAAATTTAAGTTTGCTCATCTAGGACTATGAATTTCTTAATATTTAATTTTTCTTTCCTGGTCTCTCTCGAAATCTCTTTTAGCAATATCTTTTCGTTTATCGTAAACCTTTTTACCTTTTGCAAGTGCAAGTTCAACTTTTGCTTTGCCATTTTTAAAGTATAATCTTAAAGGAATTAAAGTTAATCCTTTTTCCGTGGTTTTTCCAATCATCTTTCTTATCTCACTCTTACTAAGTAAAAGCTTTCTATCCCGTTTCGGTACGTGGTTGTTAATGTTTCCCTGTGTGTATTCGCTTATGTGGCAATTAACCAGCCATACTTCTCCAGCTACTATTTTACCATAGCTATCCACAAGATTTGCTTTGCCCTGTCGGAGCGATTTAACTTCCGTACCGACAAGAACCAATCCAGCTTCCCATGTTTGAAGGATGGCGTACTCATACCTGGCTTTCCTGTTTACAGTGATATTTTTTTTGTTTCCCGGTTCCTGCATAATGTTTAAAATTAAAAAACAAAAATACTTTAATTAAAATAAAAAGCAAGAAAAGGGAAGGAGGCTTCCAATGTAACTTCCTTAAGGATACAACAAATCTATAATCCAGACTTTAAAATTTAGATGCGCTGAATGCCTTATCATCTCTGAAAGATACCTTTATCTTCTGATAATCATCTACCCACCATAGATAACGAACCCAATCGGGTTTTTCACCTTCTGTTCCAATAAGTTCTACAACTTCTTCATA
>CBEPPX010000584.1:0-1801 GCA_965511205.1 uncultured Ignavibacteriales bacterium
TAGTTAACAGGTTCAGTGCTTCTGCTTCAGAAATATTTGCCGGTGCAATGCAGAATTATGGTAGAGGAATCGTGATCGGCGAACAAACTTATGGTAAAGGTACCGTTCAGAACTTATTAGATCTTAACAGGTTGGCATCGCATCGAAAAGACAAACTTGGACAGGTTAAAATAACCATAGCAAAATATTATAGAATAGATGGAGGCAGTACGCAAAATTTGGGTGTAATACCTGATATTAAATTTCCTTCTTATGTAAATCCTGAAGAATTTGGTGAAAGCTCCGAACCTAATGCACTTAAGTGGGATCAGATTGATGCTGCAGAATATAAAATGTTCGAAGATCTTTCTGAAATAATTACCAGGTTATCTAAAATCTCTGACGAAAGAACAAATAATAATCCTGAGTTCGATTATTTTAAAGATGATATCCTAGAATATAAAGAAGCGGTACAGAAGAACTCTTTATCACTAAATGAAGAAGTTAGGTTAAAGGAGAAAGAAGAAAAGGAAGAAAAAGAATTCCAGAGAGAAAATGAAAGAAGAAAAATTAAAGGGCTTAAGCTTTTAGAAAAAGGTGAAACCCCGCCAGAGGATGAAGAAGATGATTCTGATATTTTCCTTACTGAAACTGCATTCATAATTACTGATATGATTAGTGTATCAAGTGGGATATCGCAGATTCAATAAACTTTAATTTCATCCAGCAATTTTTCTTCTGCAATAGGCAGCATAGATTCTTCATATGGAAAATCCAGGTCCGTCTCAAATATGAATGCTACGGGATCATATAACTGCTGGTAATTATTAATAAAATCTGTTACAAATTCCTCAGTAGGAGTCTTGATTGATTCGAAAGGCACAGAACGGATCAGCTCCGTACCCATGTTATGAATTACTTCATTTTTGTGCCAATCCCAGTTCACTTCATAATAATAGATGTTCAACCTTTCCTTTTTATTATCAGGCAGAGTAAAATATCCCTTACCAAGATAATTTTTACTGCTCGTAATTCTCCTGATAGATAAATTTTCCTCAATAAAACTTCTAAGGATTTCTCCTTCTGCCAAAACAGGTCTGTTTAAATAGAGAGCCCATTCAACAAACTCTAACAACTTATCTAGTTGGAAACCAATCTGCTGGGCTTTTTCGTAAACTGTAATTCTTTCATTCAGTCTTCTAGCTCTTATTTCACTGTCGAACCACCATTTTGATTCGAGGTTTTCTCTTAGAATTTCTTCAAGGTTTATATTAGTTTGAATTGATTCCTGGAGAGCAGGAAACAACTTATTTTTTCGAATTTGATCTGTCCAAACCTTAACTCTGCTTAGCAGTGTATATTGATTTCCTTCCCAATCCGATCCGCAAGAAGTTAACTTTTTTACATCCAGTGTTGTCATTACTGTCCCACCAATATTTTTATGATCTAGTTATCATTTCACTTATAGTTTTCAAATATTGAACCAAAGCTTTTGTAGGATGAGTTTCATGAGACAACATCCTCTAAATGTATCATCTGTAGAATAATAAGAAATAATTGCATGTCAATTTGGTATGATTCGGTAAAATGGTTTTAAAAGGATTGTTCGGAAGAGACTTCAAGCAGTTGCTCAAAACGAGACTACGGAAAATAAGTAAAAAAGGGAATGGCAAATTCTACCATTCCCTTTAAATTTTGGAATGCTAAAAGACTAAATGTCGAACTTAATTCCCTGTGCAAGCGGAAGTGTTGTACCATAATTAATAGTGTTTGTTTGTCTTCTCATATAAGCCTTCCATGAATCAGATCCGGATTCTCTTCC
>CBEPPX010000585.1:0-1800 GCA_965511205.1 uncultured Ignavibacteriales bacterium
ACCACGCATCTTGGTAACGGAAGCAGCATGGCAGCAGTTAAAAATGGGCAATCAATAGATACGACGATGGGATTTACTCCGCTTGAAGGATTGTTAATGGGAACAAGGAGTGGGGATATTGATCCTTCGTTAATTTTATATATTATGGGTAAGGAGGGGCTTTCCCTGAGCGAAGCAGGTACTTTGTTAAACAAACACAGCGGATTGATTGGTGTTAGTGGAGAAAGCAGCGATATGAGGGAAATTCTAGCGGCTGTAAAAGATGAACATAAAAGAGCCCGTTATGCTTTTGAAATGTTTTGTTACAGGATTAAAAAGTATATAGGTGCTTACACTGCTGCAATGGGCGGACTAGATGCGCTTGTTTTTACAGGAGGAATTGGTGAGAATGCCATTGAAGTAAGGGAAGAAGTATGCAAAGATATGAAGTACCTGGGCATTGAACTTGATGATCTAAAAAATGAAAATAATGAAACGGTTATTTCAACCGAATCATCCAAAGTTTCTGTTATGCGGATTCCTACAAATGAGGAGCTGGTAATTGCGATGGATACAAACAGAATTGTTGGAGAATCGGTTAATTAATTTTACGAAACCTATTATGGTAACAATGTTGCTCTCCGGTTACAAACATTAAGTAACAACAGCGAGGTAAAAATGAATTTCGGATTGCATGGTAAAACAGCAGTGGTAACTGCTTCCAGTAAAGGAATTGGAAAAGCTGTTGCTGAAGCTTTTGCTGCAGAAGGTTGCCAGGTAGCCATTTCTTCCAGGACTAAATCAGACCTTCTTCAAACAGCAAACGATATAAAATCAAAGTATGGTATTGAACCGCTCTGGTCTATTTGCGATCTTAATAAAAATATAGATATCGAAAACACGATTAACGCTGTAACCGATCAGTTTGGAAGTATAGATATTTTAGTAAATAACTGCGGCGGACCTGTTCCCGGTTTATTTGCCGAGCTTGATGAAAAGGATTGGGATCATGCATACGAACAAGTTCTGCTTAGTGTTGTTAGGATGTCTAAACTTGTAATGCCGCAAATGATACGGAACGATTGGGGAAGAATAATAAATATAACATCCATCTCTGTAAAACAACCGGTTGATAATTTAATACTTTCCAATTCATTAAGAGCTGGAGTCACAGGTTTTGCAAAATCGCTAAGCAACGAAATTGCTAAACATAATGTTACCGTAAACAATGTTGCCCCCGGTTTAACGCTTACTCACCGTCTTTATGAACTGGCTGTAATTGAAGCAAAAGAAAAAGGAAAATCGCACGAAGAAGTATTATCTGATATGGCAAAACGTATTCCTATAAATCGCTTAGCGGGACCAGAAGAAATTGCTTCTGCAGTTGTTTTTCTTGCTTCGAAGCAAGCCGGCTATATTACCGGCAACACAATCCAGGTAGATGGGGGATATACTAAGGGTATATTTTAATTATTTGAGCAGTAGCATTTTCTTACTTTCAGAATAATTACCTGATTTTAATTGGTAGACATAAATTCCACTCGGCAAATCGTTTCCATTAAAAGTTATTTTGTAATTTCCAGCAGATTGATAATCATCTATTACTACTGCAACTTCTTCTCCTAACGAATTAAAGACCTTCAGACTTACAAAGCCATCATTACCAAGCTGGTAATTAATAATTGTTGCGGGGTTAAACGGGTTAGGGTAGTTTTGTGCTAAATGGATTGTGGAAACAGTAACACCGTTAACTTCAATTTCCTCTGAGAAAGTAATGCTGCCATCATAATCAATTTGTTTAAGCCGGTAATATAGAGTTCC
>CBEPPX010000586.1:0-1800 GCA_965511205.1 uncultured Ignavibacteriales bacterium
GCAACAGGAACCTTTAATGCTGAATCAGTTTTAATGCCTTTTGTAAACTTCGTTTCTCTATTTTCTACTGAAAGATAAACATCTTTACAAACAAAATTGAGTGAAATATTTTTGAGCATTACTCCTGGTAGTAAACCTGCTTCGAGAAGTATCTGGAAACCGTTGCAAATTCCAATTACGGTACCGCCTTTTTTTGCAAAACTAATTACCTCGTTCATAATTGGAGAGAAGCGCGCAATGGAACCTGTACGAAGATAATCACCATAAGAAAAACCTCCGGGCAAAACTATTACATTGCTATCTTTCAGATCACTCTCTTTATGCCACAGGAAATCTGTTTGGTAACCAAGCAGTTTTCTTAAAACCCAATACGCATCGTGGTCGCAGTTGGAACCGGGAAAAACAACAATGCCAAATTTAGGTGAAATCATTTCACCTCTTCCAGGGTAAACTCGTAATCCTCCATAATAGGATTTGCCAGCAGTTTATGACAATATTCAGCTACTTCTTTTTCTGCAGATTTTTTATCATTAGCATCAACATCAAACTGAATGTATTTATCAATCCTTGTGTTTGCAATGTTATTTAAACCAAGATGTTTGGCGCCAATTTCCACTGCTTTACCCTGCGGGTCCAAAATGGTTGATCTTCGTTTAATTAATACTGTTGCCTTAAACAAATTTTAATCCTAAAAATATTTGAATGACCCGGAATCCTGGTTAAGAATCATCTTCTAGAGAAGTTTTAAACCTGTAATAAATGTGTTTTAAAATACCAAATACAATCATGAAAACAAAAATGATGAACAATCCTAACTTAAAAGTAAATACTACAAGCACCACTGCAACAATTAAAAACAAAAAGTGGAACGGTTTCTCTTTCATCTCTTTTAACGTAAGCTTTGGCATTGTTTCATACCTGATATTGCTTATCATCAGGAAGGATAAAATTAAGACCATGGGGACTATGAATGAAGAATACGATTCAGAGAATCCTTCATTATAAAAAACCAAAATGAATGTGGCTATTGTAAGTGCGGAAGTAGGAATTGGTAGCCCAATAAAAAATGATTTTTCAAAACCAACAAGTTGAACATTAAAACGCGCAAGCCGGAAACCGCCTGCTATCAAAGGGAGAGAGCTCAGAACAATTCCTATAGCATCAAACTGGTAGAAGTAAGTTTTGTACATAAGGAAAGATGGAGCAGCACCAAAACTTATAATATCTGAAAGTGAATCGAGTTCAACTCCAAGTTCGCTGCTGGAATTTGTTAGACGTGCAACAAGCCCATCCAGGGCATCAAAAAGTGCTGCGACTAAAATTAACCACGCAGCGTAATTGTAGTTTCCGTTTGCTGCACTTATAATGGACAAAAAGCCGCTAAACATATTTAGTGATGTGAACAGGTTAGGGATTACGGATGGGGTTATGCGCAGGCGGTTCATTTTGTATCTAATTCAAAAAGGATTGTTTCACCTGCAGTAACTGATTCGTCTTTGCTTACTTTGGGTTTCCAGTTAAGAGGTGCAAAAACATCCACACGGCTTCCAAATTTTATCATCCCGAAACGCTCTCCGATTTTTACAGTATCGGCTGTTTCTAATTCGATAATAATTCTTCTTGCGACCATTCCTGCAACCTGAGTAAATAAAATTTTTCCATGCTTCCCGGTTATTCCAATTTCCATTCGTTCATTAGTTTCGGAAGCTTTATCTTCAAAAGCTGCGACATATTCTCCCTCATAGTATTGTAAATAATCCACAACTCCATCAATAGGAATCCTGTTAACGTGAACATTTA
>CBEPPX010000587.1:0-1799 GCA_965511205.1 uncultured Ignavibacteriales bacterium
GTTTAATGCAACTCAATTACTAAGTGGAGTATACTTCTACAGACTACAAGCTGGTTCTTTTGTTGAGACTAAAAAAATGATTTTTATGAAGTAAAGAAAAAAAATGAAAACATATATTTTTACTTTTCTACTGTTTCTATCTACGCTGCACGCACAATCTCAATTCCGGTTTTATATCAATAACATCAATATGCCAATGAACAACAGTGGAACTTTAGCAGATGTTAACATTCCCCCAGAAGGGGGCGGAGGTAAATATCTTGGTGTTGGATTTTTATTTTCAGGCGGATTCTTTTTATCAGGCTACAATGGTGATACTCTTTGGGCAAATGCACAGGCATCAGCTTCTTTAATTGAAAATTACCTGCCGGGAAATGTTGGTTCGAATCAATATGATCCACGATATAAAATTTATGTGGTTAAAGAGAGTGACCAGCCCTTTGGTCCATCCTGGCAGGAATGGAGTTTTGCTGTTGGAATTGGAGCTGATTTTTATGATGGAGATAATGATGGTGTTTACAATCCAATTGATCTAAATGGTAACGGGGAATGGGATCTTAATGAAGATAGACCTGATATTATTGGAGATCAAATTGCATGGTGTGTCTATAATGATGCTGTGTCACCAAGAACCAGATTTGTAAATGTTCCTCCGTTAGGAATTGAGATACATCAAACGGTATTCGGTTATAAAACTAACAACGCACCTCAACTTAAAAATGTATTGTTCGTCCGTTACAAAATAATAAACAAAGGAACGGTTAATTCCATTTTAGATTCTGTTTATTTTTCTGCCTGGGCAGATGCTGATCTTGGTGATCATTCCTGGGATGATCTTGCCGGTTGTGATACATTATCTTCTTCAGCATTGTTGTACAACGCGGGTCCTGATAGTCTATTCATTGTTAGTCCGCCTGCATTCTTTATGAATTTACTGCAGAAACCCCACGCATACATTCCAGGAGAAACCTTTATTGATAATAATTTTAATGGAACCTATGAAGATAGTGTAGACACAGCTCTTGATACTGCTTACAATCACCAAAGTTCTCCAAAAGGAATTCAGGTATTCGAAGGTGCTAAAAATTTGATTATGACATCTTCGAGTATTTATCTGAAAAGCGATCCAATATATGGCGATCCTAATGATGAGTTTGAAGCAAGAAATTATATGCTGGGGTTGAAGAAATTAGGTGAACCAATTGATCCTTGTGATGATCTTTTAGGTAGCGTTTTTGGAGGAGTTCCTTGTGAGACTATAAATCCATTATACTGGTATTCCGGTGACCCAGAGTCCCAATATGGATGGCTGAATGCTGCACCTTTAGACTATAGGATTCTTGCACACACAGGTCCATTTTCTTTAGAAGCAAATAAACCAATTACAATTATTGTTGGCTACACAATTGGACAAGGAATCGATCCGCTTAATTCCGTAACCGTAGGTAAAGAAGTTTCTGCATTTGTTCAACAGTTTTATCAATCAAATTTTGATTATAATATTTTACCTGTTGAAGATGAAAACAATTTTATTGTTAATGATTATAAGTTATACCAAAACTACCCCAACCCATTTAATCCAACAACAACAATTAAATTTACAATCCCGACCTCACCCTTAAATCCCTCTCCTTACCAAGGAGAGGGAAACAGGGAGAGGTTAATTACGCTAAAAGTGTATGATGTCTTGGGAAGTGAAGTTGCTGTTTTAGTTAATGAAGAAAAACAAACTGGAAGTTATGAAATTGAGTTCAACGCTTCTTCCCTTCCAAGCGGTGTGTATTTTTATCAGCTAAAAG
>CBEPPX010000588.1:0-1798 GCA_965511205.1 uncultured Ignavibacteriales bacterium
TTCTGCCATTGCTTAAGTAGTTAATGGTAGTTGGTTAGAAATTAAAATTAAATTAGTCCGGCATAGAGAGCTGCTTTCCAGGCAAAATCAATATCCGAATTTTCAAGAGCACACTTTGCCGCTAATTCAATAAAAGTTTTTTTTCGTTCAGAATCTTTCAGTTCTAAAATTATCGCGGTTTTGAACATCCTTACATGGTCTTTATCGTTATTAAATTTTTCGAACGATTCAACAGTTGCTTCAAAAGAATCTATATCATTTTCTAAAAGTTCCCTGATAAATTTCTCAACATCCTTTTCGGAGGGAATTTCTTCTGAATTAGCGAACCTGGCAAGATTGTTAGCGCTGAAAATTTCAGAAACTTTAAAATGTTCCGGCAGTTGATCATAACCTATACATTTTTTACCGAATGGTTTTTCAACTTCAAAAACTCCTAAAGAAGAGCGTGAATAGTAATTAGCTGACATACGGGCAACCAGATCAATTTTTATCGGATCAATAATTCCATTGGTAAGAATATCATTCGCAATATGGAACTTAACAACTTCGCAAATTGCCATATTTGCTGATCCACCTTCCTGACCGTAGCTATTCATCTCTTTTAAAATACACTCCATCTGGAAAGGTGATTCTTTAACACGTTTTGGCTTTACAATTTCAGAATCGATAGGTGTTAACCCACTTTTAATAAATTCATCTACATCAGGCGGATACTCAGTTGATGATAAACTTACCTGTTCAACCATTTCATAAGTAACTGCCTGCACAACACATTCTTCAGTAGCAAGCAGGTTATTATATGTATCTTTTAAGCTTCCATCTTTGCCACGCCTATTTGGAGAGAAAGCAATAAGGGGAGGATTTGCACCAAATGCATTGAAAAAAGAAAATGGTGATAAATTATTAATACCGTTTTCAGATAGTGTTGATACCAAAGCAATAGGTCTTGGCACTACACCGCCAAGCAATAACTTATGAACTTCGGGAACTGATAAATCTTTTGGATCGAAGTGCTGCATTAAATTTTCTTTTTCTTTGCTAAGATTGATCTTTCCTTTTTCGCTCTAACAAACTTGTTTTTCAGAACACCCAAACCGGTAATTTCCAATTCCATTTCATCTCCGTCTTTAATCCAGATTGGTGTGAACTCTTCACCTTTTTCTTTAGCTTCGAGAGCCCACGTTCCATTCAGCTCAAGGTAGCAGCCGGTTCCTACAGTTCCTGAACCAATAACATCACCCGGAAGTAGACGAACACCGTAAGAAGCTCTTTCAATAATTTCGGCAAATGTCCAGTTCATATCTTTCATATTACCATCGGAAAGAAGCTTGCCGTTATGTTTTGCAGTCATTCTTAAATCATATTTATTACCAGTTGGAGTTTCAACTTTAAACTCTTCAAGTTCATCGGGAGTAACAAGCCACGGACCTATAATTGTTGCAAAGTCCTTTCCTTTTGCGGGACCTAAGTTCAATTTCATTTCTTCCATTTGCAAAACTCTTGCTGATAGATCATTCATTATCATGTAACCGGCAATGTAAGAGTCTGCATCTTTTGCTGAAATGTTTTTCCCTCTTTTACCAATTACAACGGAGGCTTCAAGTTCAAAATCTAATTTCTGGAGATGATCTTCTTCAACTCTAACTTCCCCTTCACCATAAATAGCATTATGATTTGTAAAATAGAAAACCGGGAACTGATCGAATTCAGGAATCATTTCCACACCACGGTTTCTTCTTGCGGTTGCAACATGCTGGCGAAATGCATAACCATCTCTGCAGGAAGTAGGTTTAGGAAC
>CBEPPX010000589.1:0-1796 GCA_965511205.1 uncultured Ignavibacteriales bacterium
CGCCAGACTTCACCAAACGGTACCAGTTCTCCCCATATCTTTCTATCCTTAACTCCCGGGCTGCTGTAGTCAATCGAAATGTGTGTAACACCAACTGTTTGTGTAACAGTAGCATTTGGGCTCGGACGAGGAGTTTCAAGATTTTGGTTTTGTGCGAATGTGTAACCAGCTGCCAGTAAAAAGGTGCAGGTTATAAACGCAATGGTCGTTTTGAAATATAGTTTCATATCTGATCCTTATATTAGTTGATATTTTATTGAGACTAAATTATGTTTTTGAGGAATAAAACTCTGTACAATTAGTGTAATGTCTTGCTTTCTATTGTAAGTTACAACCGAAAAGTCGTTTAATGCAGAAAAACCTGAAGGGTTGAATTTAACTTATCCCAAATGTCTTAAAACATTAATCTTTTTAATTTCGCCTGCTATAATTAATGTTTCATCTTCTGTAAAAACGTGATTAGGATTTGGAATAGCTTTTACAATAACTTCACTCTTCTTACTGATTTTTATTGATAGAACATCTACACCGTATTTATTGCGAATATCCAGCTCGCGGATCGATTTGCCAATGAAAGATTTTGGCGGTGATATTTCAACAATAGAATAACCTTCCATAAAGTGGATATGTTGTTCATCCTCCTTCATACTAATACTGCTTGCAAGTGTAGAAGCAATCTCCATCCGGTCAATCTCTTTCTGGTAAGCATCCTGTATATCCTTGCGCCAGATGTAACCAAGCAAACGGTTATTAAACGTATCTACAACCGGCAACCCTTCAAGATTATATTTGCTCATTAAATCAAGCGCAACCTGGCAGTTTGTTTCAGGCGGGAGTGATTCAAAATTTGTATTTGCAATATCCGTAGCAATTAAAATATGGGTTAGCTCTTCCCTTTCATAAAAATGATCTTTGATATCATAAATAGAAATTATTCCCATTACTTTCCTGCTCCTGTCAACCACAGGATATTCAGTTGCCATTCCTTTAAGAACCCGGTTCATCACCTGTGCAAAATTTTCAGAACCACCTATTGTTTCAATTTCTTTCTTAAACACATCCTTCACGTAAAGTGATTCCATTACGTTGGTTTCCATTCCCTCTTTTATCCCGATGTTTCTCATCAGCAGCTTCAATGTGTAAATAGATTCCCTTGATAACTTTGAAGAAAGAATTGTGCTTATTATACAAGTAACCATTAATGGGAGAATAATATTGTAATCGTTTGTTAACTCGAAGACGATGATGATAGCTGTAATAGGTGCACGGGTTGTTCCGGCTACTAATCCGCCCATTGCAACTAAAGCGTAAGCTCCCGGTGATGCAGTAACTTCGGGGAATGCTGCATGAACAACATACCCGAAAAAATATCCGAGCATAGCACCCATAAAAAGTGAAGGCGCAAAAATTCCTCCCGATCCACCTGAACCAAGCGTTAAAGAAGTTGCCAAAATTTTAACAAACACCAACGCAAGTGCAAAATACCAGAACATATTTCCATAGAGTGCCTGGTTAATGGTATCGTAACCAACACCCATAATCTGCGGGAAGACTAAAGCTATTAGCCCAATTTGCAAACCACCAATAGCAGGTTTAATATATTCCGGGATCTTAATTTTATCATCCCAAATAGACTCGGAATAATAGAGAGCTTTTATAAAGGCATATGAAGCAAATCCTGCAAGCGCACCAAGTATAAAGTAAAATCCTATTTCCTGCGGAGCAACCAGTTCGTACTGGGGAACTATAAATGCAGCAAACTTTCCTTCGAAGGAATGAGAAACAACCGTTGCCAT
>CBEPPX010000590.1:0-1795 GCA_965511205.1 uncultured Ignavibacteriales bacterium
TTTGTATGTTCATCAGTATATTTTTGAACTTCATCTACAGCATCAAGTAACTGGTCCTCAGACATCTTTTTATCCTTTTCTACCTTTTTCAGATGATCATTTGCATCGCGTCTTATATTTCTAATAGCAACTTTCGCATCTTCACCAAACTTTTTTGTCAGTTTTACAAACTCTTTCCTTCTCTCTTCATTTAAAGGTGGAACAGGCACCTTAAGATTTGTTCCATCGCTAACAGGATTAAAGCCAAGGTTAGCTTCCATAATTACTTTTTCTATAGCAGGCACCATGGTTTTTTCCCATGGTGTTATAGATAGTGTGTGAGCATCTAAAACGGAAACGTTACCAACCTGGTTAAGGGGTACCATGTTGCCATAATAATCTACCTTAATAGCATCCAGCAGGGCGGTAGTGGCTTTACCGGTTCTAACTTTTGTAAGTTCATCTCTTAAAGCTTCCAAGGATTTATCCATTCTCGATTTGGCATCTTTAATTATGTCGTTCATAATTTCCTCTGAAATTTGTTAAACTTCTTTAGCAGCTTTTTGCTCACTCTTAATTATAGTTCCAACATGTTTACCGCTAACCAGGTTAAGCAGGTTATCAGGAACATTCATATTAAATACAGCAATTGGAAGATCATTTTCCTGGCAAAGACTTACAGCGGTAAGATCCATAATCCTGAGATTTTTCTTTAAAACATCCAGGTAAGAAATATTATCAAACTTGACTGCATTACTATTTATTTCCGGGTCGCTGTCAAAAACTCCGTCAACTCTTGTTCCTTTTATAACTATGCATGCACCAATTTCTACAGCACGAAGTGAAGCAGCAGTATCGGTACTAAAATAAGGCTGACCGGTTCCTGCACCACATATTACAACTCTACCTTTTTCCAGGTGTCTTATTGCCCTGCGACGAATGTACGATTCGGCAATAGTATCCATTTTAATAGCGCTCATCAAACGAGTTTGCAGTTTTACTTTTTCGAGTGCGTTTTGCAGGGCAAGAGAGTTTATCATAGTAGCCAGCATTCCCATCTGGTCTCCGGTCGCCCTGTCAATTCCTTGTGAGCTTGCACTTAAACCCCTGTAAATATTTCCGCCGCCTATAACCAGTCCAACTTCTACCCCGGCTTCGTGTACCTTTTTTATCTCCCCGGCAAAAAAATCGAGTACTGAATTATCAATTCCAAATCCCTTGCTGCCCATAAGAGATTCGCCGCTGAGTTTTAAAAGGATCCTCTTATACTTCACATCCATTACTTATTAATTTGTTGTTAGTGTAACCAGGAATAATCCTGTTTATTAAATATAAAAAAAAAGGTCTTAATTTTATTAAGACCTTTAGTAAAAAATTATTTTTTCTCATCTCCAAGATGGAAACGATGAAACAGGGAAATATTAACTTCCGAGTTGTGTTTTGTATTAAAATCTTTAATAAGATCGCCAACTGTTTTTGTATTGTCTTTAATATATGTCTGCTCTGTAAGTACACTTTCCTGGTAAAACTTATTAAGCTTACCATCGGCAATTTTATCAAGAATTTTTTCCGGCTTACCTTCTTTGCGAGCCACTTCTTTATAAATTTCAATTTCCATTGCAATAGTATCTTCGGGTACATCATCTCTTTTAACACAAATAGGATGCATTGCAGCAACCTGCATAGCAATATCTTTTCCGATTTCACTTAGTTCATCGGCACCTTCGTTTACAGAATCGAATTTAACCAATACACCAAGTTTCGAGCCCATATGTATATAATCAACAAGTAATCCTTTTTCTGCTTCTTCGTTGGC
>CBEPPX010000591.1:0-1789 GCA_965511205.1 uncultured Ignavibacteriales bacterium
CAACTTTTTTATCCGGTTTCAGTATCGATAAATACATCCCGGAAAAGTATCAAACAGTTTTTTACCTGGTTGTTATTCTACTTCTTTTCCTATTCTTTTTCTCTCCTCTTTATTTTGGTGGAATGACTTTTCAATCGGGAGATATTGTTACAAGTAAGAGTGTAAAAACGTATCTAGAGCAAGAGAGGGAAGGATTTACATTATGGAATCCGTATGTATTTGGCGGTATGCCGGCTTACGCAATTGCAGTCGGTTATAAATGGTTCAACTTAATTTACGTTGGTGTAGATGCACTGCGAAGAGTGTTTAGCAGTCCGTTTGCAGTTGATTATGCAAAATGGACTTTTTACTTGCTGGGATTAGCTTATACAATGTTTGCCTTTTTTTATTACCGTACAAAGAACAAGCTTGTAAGTTTTATTGTTTCGCTGGCTGTAGCTTTTTGCACAGGTATAGTTGTGTTTTTATATATAGGACATGTTACCAAGCTGGCTGCTCTTTGGGTTTACCCGGTTCTCTTCCTGCTTCTTTTCAATTACCAGAAACGGATTAAGTTTGTTGAAATATTAATTCTTATCATTACTCTTGATTTGCTTTTCCTTGGCTGGCACGTACAGATAATCTTCTACACATTCTTTGCAGTGATGATCTATTTCATCTACTTCTTTTTAAGATCATTAAAACAAAAGGATAAACATTTAACGACACAGCTAATTAAATCGGCTGCGGTATTTGTTGCAGCAATTGTTGTAGCGCTTTTAATTCAGTCTGATAGTTTTACACAGATCTATGAGTATTCACCTTATTCAACGCGCGGTACAGAAAGTATTATTGAAAAGGGGTCTGTTGTAACGGAGCAATCTGAATCGGATTTTTATCAGTATGCAACAAACTGGTCATTTTCACCGGGCGAAGTTTTAACATTTATAATTCCATCATACTATGGATTTGGGAAATCAACTTATCAGGGTCCTCTAACGCAGAACAAACCGGTTGAGGTAAACACTTACTTTGGGCAAATGCCTTTTGTTGATGTTGCAATGTATATGGGAGTTATAATCTTTTTCCTTGCACTTTTTTCGATGATAGTTAACTGGAAGGATCCAATTGTAAGGTTTTTAACTATCCTTTCGGTAATAGCGCTCCTCATCTCTTTTGGAAGAACTTTCCCACCGCTTTATGATTTGATGTTCCATTATTTTCCTTTCTTCGATAAGTTCAGAGTTCCTTCTATGATCCTGGTTCTTGTACAATTAAGTTTTCCGCTTTTAGCCGGATTAGGTTTGGTTAGAATTCTATCATTAAAAAAAGAATCCAATTTAAAGGTTGAACGATTAATTAGAAATGCTGCAATTTTATTTGGTGGGTTGTTTGTTATATCACTTGTGCTTGCTTCTCCTATTAAAGATTGGTTTATAGGAAGAGTAGTTGAATCGGGAGAGAAAGGTACAAGATTACAACCTCTGCACGATTATATGTCAGGTATGTTTATTACTGATGTGCGGATTGCGTTCTTTATTACTGCAGCAGTTTTCGGGATGGCGTATGCACTTATTAAAGGCAAGCTAAGCGGCGATCTTTTTGCAATTGCTGTTGCGGTTCTGATATTAATCGATTTGTTCAGGGTAAATCACCGGGGAGAAACCTATACTGATAATGCTCAACAGGACAATTTATTTAGTAAACCGGATTATATTCAGGCAATTGAAAACACGGGGGATAGATCTCTTTTCAGGATTTTAAATTTAAAACAGGACGGATCAATTGGCTCTTTAAATCAGAACTCAAA
>CBEPPX010000592.1:0-1788 GCA_965511205.1 uncultured Ignavibacteriales bacterium
ATAAAATACATCTCTTCTTCCTGAATATCTTTCCCGGTAGTACCGAAGGTGCAGCGAGCATTTTTGAATACCTGGAAGAAAGCGTTTTGTTCGGCGGAGTGGATCTTTATTCTACTGTCATCTTTTTTGTACTTGCAGCAATACTTTTTAAATTTGCGATGGCTAAAAACGATAACGGCAGTTAAGTTTCAAATCCTTAACCGGGTTTTATTGTAAATTATGACGATTGTTCATCGCTGTTTTGGCAAGAAATTCTTAAACTTTAAGAAATCAAAAAAATATATTTACAATTAAGGAGGTTGTTTGTGAAGAATCTTTTTACTTTTTTTCTTGTAGCGGGGTTTTCATTTGTGGCTTATACACCTGATTCCAAAGGGCAGGATGATTGCTGTGGTGTCGGTTCAATATTTTCATCTCTTATGCAAAGCGGTATTTTTGGCGGTTATGGAATTCAAATGTACGGTGCTGAAGGATTAAACGAAGTTTTACCTTCTGAAGTGGGATTTAAAGATTATGGAACAGCAATGGGATGGAGAGTTGGAGCTAATATTATCCAGCTTCAACGTAGTCAGTTATTGATGGGTCTTAAGTTTTATTACCAGCAGATGACTGAAACGCAGAATGCAACCGGGCAGGAGATAAAATTAAACCTTACACAGTTTAACCTGGGGATGAGCTTTTCTTACATCATTAATAATAGTTTCGATATTCGCATTTTTGATGCGATGATTTCCTGGACTAACGCAGAACTGACAAATGCAGTTGAAGGATTTGATGATCGTGTTTATAAATCTCCTGAAACAAATACCGGCTTTACTGCTGATGCAGGGATTGTATATTATCCTTTCCCTCCTTATGTCTCATTAGAGATTCTCGGCGGGTATTCTATATTTTCTGTTGAAAAAGTAAATCTTGAGGCAGGTCAAAGTAGCCTCTCCACAATCAACGATATAGTTGACGGCGGTGGATTCTTTGCAGTTGCTGTACTAACTGTTGGAATTCCTTTTAATTAAGATTATTTATAAGTTATTATACCTCGATATAGGTGAAAGTAAAAAGATATTGAATGTTTATGTATGATTTACAATCTTAAATCTATAATGATTTTGTAAGGTACAGTAATGCTATGCAGATGAAAAAATTATTTTATTCTATACTGATTGCTTCTTTTATTCTGTTTGGTACAAATATTCATTCACAAACATTTGGCTTTGGATGCCTTGGTTTTGTAGGTGGATACGGTGGCTATACTTACCAGCAATTTGATGCAACAGGGTTAAACGAATTTGTCCTGCAATTTAACGAAACAAAAGCTTCAACACTTCAGTCTGATTTAAAAGAGTTTAAATACGCCACCGGTTACAGGGTCGGGATCAACATTTTCAGGGCTTCATTCGAAGGGGGATTCATGGTTACCGCAAAAGGATATTATCAATCACTCGGTAAAAAAAACGAAGTAACTGAAAACATTCCGGAAGGAACAACCAATTACTCATTCGATCTCGATCTAAAAAACTGGGCAATTGGTTTTGATGTTGGAATTAATTTAACAGCCGGCATAAGCTGGAAAATCCTGGATGGGGCAGTTCATTTTAATAAGGTAAAGCTTACAAACACGGTTAACACTCCCGGCGATACTGAAATCCATAAATTTATTAGCGATGATAATGTTTTTGGTTATTCTGTTGGAACTGGTTTTATTGTATATATTGTTGAAGATTATATTAGTATTGAAGGGCTTGCAGGTTACACAGGACTTACAATTGATAACATGAAACTTGAAGAGGG
>CBEPPX010000593.1:0-1783 GCA_965511205.1 uncultured Ignavibacteriales bacterium
AAAATTTAATGTAATTGTTGAATCACCGATTATATGAATAAAAATATAGAAATTTTACTTTAGGGTTAAAACAATAGATAAATCTGCCAGAGCCCGCACAAGATTCCTGAAATAATCAGAAGCCAGATAAGATAAGCAGTGAAGCCAAAGAGAAACAATAAGAAAGCGGGAAACGGTTTCCCTTTGTATTCAACCCGTGCTTTTCCAAAGAAACGAGAAAGAAGATAGTTGAGAAATGTTTTATCCTTCCAGTAGGCAATGTGTGCCAAACCCGGAACTCGAAAAATATTTTTTAGGTGATGATTATTAGGCATCTGGTTTACAGGACAAATTAATTTATTAGAAAGCGCTCCCGATACCGGATCCAGGAAATGATAATAGTTTATCCACCAATTCTTTAAAAAATTATTAAAATCTTTATTTGCTTCCTGCTTCTTTTTTTCATCCTCAATAAACATCCTCGCAGGCCAAGGGCGCAAGACTTTTTTCCCAAATAGGACTGCAATTTTATCGAGCGGACTGCCAATAGTTGTAAACCGCTGAAGTGAATCCCAGAATTTAGTAACTCCATCTTTTTGTTCTTTATCCCCGCTTTGTGCAAGGATATCAGCTTTTGCAAAAATATCAGAAAGCACGTTATAGCTTATTACTGAACCAAGACTGTGTGCCACCCAAAATACGCGATTGAATTCAACCGGCTTATCATCAACTTTATATTTATCTTCAGCATCCAGCGGAAGGAAGTCCCAATTTAGCCCGATTAGTTTTAGAAAAGCCTCGCCAACCCTGTAATCTATCCGCTGTACAATTGCGCGTTCAACCATACCGCGAGGTGAGCAGTATAATCTAACATCATTTAGTACTTCCGACATAACGGAAGGAAAGAAAACATAAATAATTATAAAAAGTGGGGGAGCAACGAAAAAAAGTAATACATACATAAAATAAGAGAATGGTTCTCTAATTAAAATGCGAAGATCTAAAACGAGCCTTAACGATTGCCAAATGAACCACCAAAATGTACGAAGCTTAGATATACTGCGAGCGTTCCATAGTTTCTGGAAGAATGAATGTTTTGTATCTTCAAGACGATTCCACTCATCTTTAAAACTTTTTTTAAGGTTATCATAATTTGCCCAATAGCCTTCCTGTATAAATGGAGCTGGAAGATTTTCCCATGTTTTGTTTTTAAGTATCGCTTCAAGTGCATCTTCCATTTTTGCACGAAGTGCTGCGGAAGTTTCAGCCCAGCTTTGGTTTCCCATCCCGTGAACAACATAAATTGCACTTTCTTTAGAAGGATCACTATCGGGTACCTGTCCCAAATGCCACTGGTAAATATTTTCCCAGGCACGCGGTCTTTTATAGCTTGCTCGGGAAATATTATTTGATAGCTGTTCCATTATTTAATCCTACTGTTATTTTACCTACAAAATAGTAGTATATTTTCTCCAAAAGAATATAAGTAGAATAAACTCTAAACAAACAATAGAAACTTCACTTACAACTAATCCAACAGAATTAAATATGCTCAAAGGGATTATATCTGAATGTACTTCTCTGCCTTAGCACCACAAACAGGACAATCTTCACCAGGTTTCCCAAATTCAATGTGTCCGCAAACAGGGCAAAGGTAAAATTCTGTTTCTTTAAGATCTTCTCCACGTTCAACTGCTTCAAGAGCTAACTTGTATAATTGTGCATGCACAGCTTCTACATCAAGCGCATATTTAAACATTCTTTTTGCTTTATGATCATCTGCTTCAGCTTGCTTAAACATTGG
>CBEPPX010000594.1:0-1783 GCA_965511205.1 uncultured Ignavibacteriales bacterium
TGCTCACCCGATTTTATCGGTTCTTTGTGCGTTTGAGTGAAATCAATTAATGTTTTTGCGGCGAACTCAAAATTATTAGGAAGGGGAGAGATGGTTTTGTTCTTTAAATCATATTCAGCAATTTTTATCGGATCCTGGTAGCGCACACCGTTTCGGTAAAAACGAAATTCAACGTAATCGGTTAAAACTAAATTTGCATAACCAAAATACCTTTCCATTTGTTTCGATTTTTCAATTTTATCAAGTGAAACTCCTATATCTTTTGCTTCGATGTAAAGAATAGGAATATCGTTTTTCATCACAATAAAATCGGGTTTGTTGCCAGCTTTAGCTTTCGGATCATGATCAATTCTTTTAACATTTATTTTTTCAAATACTTCCTCTAAGAGAATTTCAAACTCTTTTCGGTAACCCATTTCGCTCGTTTCTTCATGTGCAAATTTTGCTGAAACGGATTGCAGGTATTTTTCAAAAATGTTTTGCATAAAAAATAGATGGGGAATGATTTTTTACTGGTTCAAAATAACCAATATTCACTTTTGCAGCAACAGGAAGGGAAAGAAGTCGAGCTGGAAATAGTTTTGAAAGAGTTCAGTTTTGAGTTGGATTAATCTCCAGTCGGGATAATATTTTTGTTTTCCACCATTAGCATAACAGTTTTTTGCGGTGATCTTGTTCTGTGCACAACATTTTTTGTAACAGTTACACCTTGCCCGGGATTAAGTCCAATCGTTTTATTTTCCAAATCTACAAACAGTTTTCCTTCTAGAACGAAAAAGAATTCATCATCATTTTCGTGCTTATGCCAATGATATTCACCTTCAACAATTCCAACTCTTACAACACTGCCGTTTACTTCTGTTAGTGTTTGATTGAACCACTTGTCTTTGCATTCTTTCACCATTTTGGGAATGTCAATTAGTTCCATGTGTTTGAACTTTATATCAAGCTTAGTTGTGTAATTATATTTTTGTTCCATTTTTTTCATTATTGATTATAAACGTAGTTAATTTCTGTTCTCTAAATTCAGTAAATATTGCTTTCGCCATACTCCTCCGCCGTATCCAACAAGTTTTCCATCGCTGCCAATCACACGATGGCAAGGAATAATTATAGCAATTCTGTTATCGCCATTTGCTCTTGCCACAGCTCGAACTGCTTTTGGATTGTTTAATGCAATTGCCTGCTCTTTATATGATCGTGTTGAGCCAGACGGAATTTTCATCAGCTCTTCCCAGACTTTAACCTGGAACTCTGTTCCGGGGAGCTGTAGTGGTACATAAAATTGTTTTCTCTTTTCATCAAAATATTCTTTTAATTGTATTGCCAAAACATCAAAATACTTATTTGTTCCAGGTACAAATTCTGCATTTAAAAGTTTCTTCAGACGCTTAATTTGTGTTTCAAGCATACGTCTGTCGACAAATTCAAGTAAACAAATTCCTTCATCGGTTGCACCCGCAAGCATTGGTCCCAATGGTGTCAGAATTCTCGTTATAGAAATAATGTTATTCTGTTTACTTTTTGAAGGTGAAAACCCAGTAGATTTTTTAAATGATTCTGTAAAACCACTTAGTGATTCATATCCAAGTTCGTATGCTGATTCAACCACTTTCTCTCCCTGTTTGATTCTGCCAAAAGCACTATTTATTCTTAATAAACGTAAGTACGATTGAAAAGTCATTCCATAATGCTTTTTGAACCATCTGCGAATGCGTGCTGGGTCTATTCCTTTTGTTCGAAGATCATAATCTCTCAGTTTTATATTTTGGTTTTGATCAAT
>CBEPPX010000595.1:0-1778 GCA_965511205.1 uncultured Ignavibacteriales bacterium
GGCGGTAATGTAGATGCAATAAAAGTAAAAGTAAACGGATTGCTTGAAGCGTTGCCAAAAGTAACCGGGGCAGGCATTGGCAACCAGCAAATGTCTAATTCTCTTGCAAAACTTTTTGATACTGCTGTGCAGGAAGCTAACAATTTAAAGGATGATTACGTTTCAACCGAGCATTTGCTAATTACGCTATCGGAAGAGAAGGGTAAAGCCGGACAATTACTAAGAGATAATGGTGTTTCAAAAAATAATATCCTGGCAGCGTTAAAGGATGTACGGGGAGCTCAACGAGTTACATCGCCAAATGCTGAAGACACTTACCAATCACTAAAAAAATATGGTAATGATCTGAACGAGCTTGCTAAGGCAGGTAAGCTGGATCCTGTTATTGGAAGAGATGAAGAAATCCGAAGAGTGCTGCAGGTTTTATCAAGAAGAACTAAAAACAATCCTGTTTTAATTGGAGAGCCGGGTGTTGGCAAAACTGCAATAGCCGAAGGAATTGCTCATCGAATTATTTCAGGTGATGTGCCCGAAAATCTAAAAACCAAAAGGATAGTTGCTCTTGATATGGGTGCAGTTGTTGCCGGTACTCAGTTCCGCGGTCAGTTTGAAGAAAGAATGAAAGCTATTATTAAAGAAGTTGAAAGCTCGCAGGGAGAAATTATTCTTTTTATTGATGAACTCCACCTGCTGGTTGGTGCAGGTGCAACACAAGGAGCAATGGATGCGGCAAACATCCTTAAACCTGCGCTGGCAAGGGGCGAACTGCATGCTGTTGGTGCAACTACTTTAAATGAATATAAAAAACATATCGAAAAAGATGCGGCTCTTGAAAGAAGATTTCAGCCGGTACTTGTAAGTGAACCATCAGAAGAAGATACTATTTCAATCTTAAGAGGATTGAAGGAAAGATACGAAGTTCATCATGGAGTAAGGATTACTGATGGGGCTATTGTAGCCGCGGCACAGTTTTCAGACCGCTATATTACTGACCGCTTCCTTCCTGATAAAGCAATAGATCTTGTTGATGAAGCTGCTTCGAAGTTAAGAATGGAAATTAATTCGATGCCGGAAGAATTGGATCAATTAGAAAGAAAAGTAAAGCAGTTAGAGATTGAGCATGAAGCATTGAAACGTGAAAAAGATGAGGCTTCACAAAAAAGATTGAAAGATCTTAAGAAAGAATTAGGCGGACTTGAAGAGGAACGAAATCAATTTAAACTTCACTGGGAGCTTGAAAAAGAAAAAATACAATCTATCCGCTCTATGAAAAGCGAAATTGAAAACACTAAAACTCTTGCAGAAAAATATGAACGCGAAGGTGATTTGGGGAAGGTTGCAGAGTTACGTTATGGAAAAATAATCGAGCTTGAAAAGAAACTTAAAGCAGAAACCGAACAGTTTTCTAAGATTCAAAAAGATAAAAAAATGCTTAAAGAAGAAGTAGATGCTGAAGATATCGCTGAAGTAGTTTCTAAATGGACTGGCATTCCCGTTAGCAAAATGCTTGAGGGTGAAAGAAGCAAACTTTTAAAACTGGAAGAAGAGCTGCACAAAAGGGTTGTTGGACAGGTTGAAGCTGTTACAGCAGTTTCTAATGCCATCAGAAGATCGCGCACAGGACTGCAGGATGTTAATCGCCCGATTGGCTCTTTTATATTTTTAGGTACAACCGGTGTTGGAAAAACAGAGCTTGCACGAGCACTTGCGGAATATCTTTTTGATGATGAACACGCTATGATACGAATTGATATGAGTGAGTATATGGAAAAGTTTTC
>CBEPPX010000596.1:0-1775 GCA_965511205.1 uncultured Ignavibacteriales bacterium
TAAACCTTGATAAAGTAAATCCCGAGTTTGCCTCTCTTATGAATGATTACAGGGACGGAATTTATATTTTCAAACTGCAGGAAGAAGAAGTTTGGAATGAGGTTAAAATAGATAGCGCAGGTGTTTACAATTACTGGAACGCGAATAAAGAAAATTATTCCCTGAAAGAAAGAATAAGTTTCAGCGAAATTTTTTCGATGAAAGATTCACTGATTAATTTATATTATAAATCACTGGTTGAAGGCGATTCTTTCGATTCGCTTGCTAATCTTTATACAGAAAGACCAGGTAAAAAAGAGACATCAGGTTTTTATGAATTGCAGGATGTAGACTTCTCCGATTTATCAAAAGAAGCAAACAAACTTGAAAATGCTGACGACTATTCCGAGTCAATTCCATTCTCCGGCGGCTATTCAATATTTAAACTTAACGAAAGACAGTCCGCAAGATTAAAAACTTTTGAAGAAGCAAAAGCTGAAGTATCCGGTAAATACCAGGAGATGGAAAGCAGCCGGCTTGAAGAAGAATATATTAATAGTTTAAACATTAGATACAATCCAGTTATATTTTATGATGAACTGGAAAAAGCATTTAAAAAAAATTAATAAAGTCTTAACTACTCTGCTTACCGTAGTTCTTATTGCGGGATGCCAGGAGAGTTCAGATAAAACAGATTACGTTGCCCGGGTAAATGATTCTTATTTATCCGGGAGCGATTTACTAGGGATTTTAGATTCTGCAAATGTTGATGATAACTTTAAAACTGAAGTAATAAGAAAATGGATTTTAAAAGAGCTTCTTTACCAGGAAGCTATTAGCGAGGGCATTCTTAATGAAAAGGATTTTAAGCGTATTCTTGAAAAATCAAAAAAAGAATTAGCCGGCTCACTTCTGCTTAAAAATTTCTCTTCAAATGTAACTCTTGATTATCAACCTCAAGAAGTTGAGGAATATTACAACCATAGTAAAAGGGAATTCAGTTTCGGAAACAATGCATTCAAATTGAACATTGCTACTTTCAGCAATCAATATAATGCTGTGCAATTTAGATCCCTGCTTCTTATAAGCGGTTGGGATGAAGCACTAACACAATTTTCCCAGGATTCGACTCTTTTAACTTTTTCAAACGGCATTATTTTAAGTGAGCAGGATATTTACCCGCAAAGACTAGCAAGAATTGTTAACGGGTTACACCCGCTTGAAATTAGCATTGTTATTTCGGACGATGCTGGATATTATACGGTTGCACAGGTATTAAATAATTTTAAAAAAGGCACCATCCCTCCTTTTGATATTATTAAGGAATCTGTGCAAGAAAGATTTATAGCTAACAAAAAGAAGCAGCTATTAGATAATTATATAAATGAGCTTTACTCCAAAAGTGATATAGAAATAAAAAATTAGGTAATCGATGAACATTAAAATAATCCTGTTCGTATTATTCATAACCACAATAACTTTTTCGCAGGAAGTTCTTGATAGAGTTGTTGCCGTAGTTGATAACGAAATTATTCTGCAAAGCGAGCTTGATTTTCAATCTTCGTTATTTGCAAGTCAAAGAGGGATTGATCCAAACTCAGAGGGATTAAAAGAACAGATCCTAAAATCGATGATTGATGAAAAACTTGTTTTTGCACAGGCAGAGCTTGATTCGATTGAAGTAACAGACGAGGAAATTACTCAGCAGATAGATTACCAGATACAGGTTTTTCAGCAGCAATATGGTTCCATAGCTAAAATTGAAGAGATGTATGGAATGAGCATTAAGCAAATAA
>CBEPPX010000597.1:0-1774 GCA_965511205.1 uncultured Ignavibacteriales bacterium
CATTTTGACTGAATACAAGGCTATTATCGAAAAATACGGCTGTGAAAAAATACTTGTTACTGCAACCAACGCTTTCCGCTTAGCTTCCAATTCAAAGGAAATTTCTGCTGAAATAAAGGATAAATTTAATTTTGATGTAAATATTATTTCCGGCGAAGTTGAAGCAGATTACGCTTATCTGGGTGCGCAATCAGGAACCGAGATTTCTGGTTCTTCACTTGTAATAGATATTGGCGGAGGAAGCACTGAATTGATATTTGGAAATAGATCTGAAATTTTCTTTAAAAAAAGTTATCCGATCGGTTCAGTAATTGCTACAGAAAAATACTTAGAACACACTCCCCCACTGCCAAAGGAAATAGAACAGCTTGAATTAAAGCTTGAAGAAATCTTTAAAGAAGTAACCGAAAAATCAAAACCAGAGAAAGTTATTGCCATAGCAGGCACTCCTACAACTCTTGCTTGTATGGTAAAAGGTTTAAAAGAGTTTGAGGAGGCAGAAATTGATGGAAGCGATTTAACTGCTGCTGATCTTCAAAATTTAGTTTCAGAAATAAAAAATCTCCAGCCAGAACAAATAAAGAAAACTTTTGGAAATGTATTAAACGGCAGAGAAGATATTATTTTGGGTGGAGCTTTAATACTTAAAAAGATAATGGAGATTATTGATCTTGATAAGGTTATGGTTAGTTCAAGGGGAATCCGATACGGCACAATAGTAAAATACTTAAAAGATAATTTTTAGGGATGAGGATTTTTTAGAACTTTATTTAAGATTCTACTCTTTTCAATTTTCCACTACTTTGTAAAAGCTCTCTAAAAAGATATCAATTTCAGTTTTAGTTGCAATGAGGGGAGGCAATAATCTAATAGTATTTTCATTTGTTGAATTGATCAGGATATTTCTTTCTCTCAATTGATCAACAACATCTTTTCCAGATCCTGAAATTTCTATTCCAATCATAAATCCTTTCCCACGAACCTCCTTAATTTTAGAAGGATTTAGATCCTTAAATTCACTGAGCTTTTGAATTAAATATTCACCATAATTTGCCACTGAACTTACCAGATCATTTTCAAAGACTTCATCCAAAACAATTTTACCAGCTGCACAGGCAACGGGATTTCCACCAAAAGTAGTTCCATGATCACCTGGAGTAAATATATCTGCATAATCACCCGAAGTTAAGAGAGCGCCTAAAGGCAAGCCGCCGCCAATTGCCTTTGCAGAGATTATGATATCGGGAGTAATTTTGAAATGTTCAAAAGCAAATCCCTTTCCGGTTCTTCCAATTCCACTCTGAATTTCATCGGCGACAATTGCAAAGCCATATTTATCCCTTAAATCTTTCAATAAATTAATATACTCCTGAGACACAAAATTTATTCCACCCTCTCCCTGTAAAAACTCTAAAAATACAGCGGCTATAGTTTCATCAACGTTTTGTCTAAGATCATCAAGATTATTAAAATCTAAATGATATATTCCCGGAAGCAGCGGCTTAAATGATTCCCTGTATTTTTCCCGTGCAGTTAAACTAAGTGCACCATAAGTTCTTCCATGAAATGAATTAGTAAGTGAGCATATTTTTCTATCCGGTCCATATTTTTTCCTAAGTAACTTTATAGCAGCTTCTATAGCTTCGGTTCCGCTGTTAGTGAGAAATATTTTCTCCATTCCGGAATGTTTGAGTAATAATTCTGCAAACTCTATTTGAATCTCAGTAATGTAGTAGTTTGAAAGGTGTGAAAACTTCTCAACCTGTTCATTAAT
>CBEPPX010000598.1:0-1770 GCA_965511205.1 uncultured Ignavibacteriales bacterium
GTTTTAGAATAATCGGAATTTAAAATTGGCATACCATAAATCGGTGAACTCTGATCGTGCCGCGCAGCAGGATTAACAACATCATTTGCACCAATTATAATTGCAACATCAGTGTTAGGGAAATCATCATTTATATCTTCAAGCGCCATAAGTTTATCGTAAGGAACCTGCGCTTCTGCAAGCAGTACGTTCATATGTCCGGGCATTCTTCCTGCAACAGGATGAATGGCAAAACGAACATTTATACCTTTCTTTTCAAGCACGTTCATTAAATCCCTAACAGCGTGCTGTGCCTGTGCAACAGCCATTCCATAACCGGGAATAATTATAACATTGCTCGCGCTGTCAAGAATCATTGCAAGCTCTTCAGCATCAACAGATTTAACATCACCTTTTGGTGTAGTACCTTCTGCAGCAGGTCCTCCAGCACCGGCAGATGCCCATCCACCCATCACAACATTCATCAGAGAGCGGTTCATTCCGCGGCACATAATAAGTGTAAGAATAATTCCTGAAGCACCAACTAATGCACCTGCAATTATCAGCATATTATTCTGCAGCACAAATCCTGTCATCGAAGCAGCCAAACCTGAGTAAGAGTTTAACAATGATATTGCAACGGGCATATCTGCTCCGCCGATTGGAAGAACCAAAAGAACACCAAGCAAAAGTGATACTCCAACTATGCCAAGCACTAAATTTATTTGGGTAGGATTTAAGACAACCATTACTCCTGCAGTCGCAACAGCAAGCAGGAATAACGCGTTAAGAGGATGCTGTAACGGATATTTTACAACTTTCCCTGTAACAATTCCCTGCAGTTTTCCAAAAGCAATAAGCGAACCTGTAAATGTAACAGAACCGATAAGTATACTTAAGATGATAGTAGTAGTAGTTGCAATTTCAAAATTTGCACCGCTTACCAAAAGTTTATCATACTCTGCAAAAGCTACAAGAGCAGAAGCTCCGCCGCCGAAACCGTTTAGTATGCCAACCATTTGGGGCATACCGGTCATCTGTACTTTGTATGCCATAAGCGCACCAATCGCAGAACCAACAACTAAACCTAAAATAATATATTCATACGTTAAAATTTTCTGATCGAATAAGGTTACTACAATTGCCAGAAGCATACCCAAAGCAGAAAGTTGATTCCCCCGGCGTGCAGTTTTAGGTGAGCTTAATTTTTTTATTCCAAAAATGAAGAGAACCGATGCAATTAAATAAACCAGGTATAATACTATTTCCATTTTTTAACTCACTTTCCGTCTGAGCCGGACCGAGACGGCTTTTTAAACATTTTAAGCATTCTATCAGTTACCAAAAAACCTCCAACAACGTTTATAGTTGCAAAAATAATTGCAACAACTCCAAGTATGGTACTGATCGTCAATTCACCAAGTCCTGCGCTTAATAAAGCACCAACTATGGTAATTCCGGAAATAGCATTCGATCCGGACATTAAAGGCGTATGCAATGTTGGCGGAACTTTTGTGATAAGCTCAAAGCCAACAAAAATAGCCAGCACAAATACATATATGAGCATTAAAAGGCCTAAACCTTCCATAATAATTTCCTTATGTTTATTTGATAAAATTTCAAGATGAGTATTTATTGTAATTACAACAACTCTTTAATTCTTTGATTTATAACCTCACCGTTATGTGTAATCAGCGATCCCTGCACAATTTCATCTTCAAGATTCAGTTCAACTTTACCTTCTTTACCAATATGTGTTACCAGGCTAAGAATATTTTTAGAATACATTTC
>CBEPPX010000599.1:0-1769 GCA_965511205.1 uncultured Ignavibacteriales bacterium
CTCCGCGAATTTCTGTTGCTTACAGACTCGGGATTTACGATCAGCTTAATTTTGCCTATGGAAAATTTTATCAAACACCATTTAAAGATTTCCTGATTCAATCAACTGATTTTGAGTTTGAAAATGCTTCACATTATATTCTGAATTACCAGCATATAAGCGAAGAAAGAACTTTCAGGATAGAAGTTTACTATAAAGATTATGATAAGCTTGCAAAAGGTACAATATTCACATATCCTTATATTAATCTTCCGGAAGTGCCTTTTAGCAACGATGGAATCGGTCATGCAAAGGGTATTGATATTTTCTGGAGAGACCGGGAAACTTTTGATATGACTGATTACTGGCTTTCTTATTCATACCTTGATACAAAACGAGATTTTATAAATTATCCCACGCTGGCAATGCCAACCTTTGCAACCCCGCACACATTTTCTGCTGTGGTTAAACATTGGGTGTCTTCAATTACAACCAGCTTTGGTTTAACTTACACTTTTGCCACGGGAAGACCCTATTATAATCCTAACAATCCTGAGTTCCTGGGTGACAGGGCAAGAAATTATAACAACCTTAGTTTAAATGCCAGCCATCTTACAACAATATTTGATAACTTTACAGTAATATTCTTCTCGGTTGATAATCTTATTGGATTTAAAAACATTTACAGTTATAACTTTTCCACCGATGGAACGGTTAGAAGACCTGTGCTGCCCACTTCAACACGGGCATTCTTTTTAGGAATATTTATCTCAGTCGGGCAGGCAAGCCCGTTTTAAAAAAGGAGTTAAAATGTTGAGTGAAACGAAATCCCGCTTTGCGGGGAAAATAATTCTAACCTTAGTAATATGTTTTTTTGCTATAACGGGCATACACGCCGATGACAGTAAATATGAAAAAGCAATGAAGAAAAATCTCTCAAGGATTGATTCGGCAAAAAATGTCGGCGCTATGCTGGATATTGCAAACGGTTTTGAAAGAATTGCATTTGCAGAAAAAGATAAATGGCTTCCTTATTATTATGCTTCCTTTATGTTAACACTTGCAAGCTTTACAGATACAACATCAGGCAATAAGGATGGCTACCTTGATAAAGCAGATAATTTTATAAACATAACAGATTCGCTTGAAGAAGATGAGTCTGAAGTTTATGTATTGAAGGGAATGATTGCACAAGCGCGCCTGCAGGTTGACCCGATGAACCGGTGGATGAAATACGGAAAGATAGCCAACAATAATTTTACTAAAGCGATGAAGCTGGATACGTTAAACCCGCGTCCTGAATATTTGCAGGGTGTTAGTTTATATTACACACCTGAGCAATTTGGCGGAGGATCCAAAACGGCAAAACCATTATTGGAAAAATCATTGGAAAAGTATAACCTGTTTATTCCCGATAACGATCTTATGCCAAATTGGGGCAGAGAAATGACCGAGCAGATGCTGGAACAAATAGAAACCGAAACAAAAGAGACAGAAGAAGTACAGGCAGATACAAATGATGTGCAGGAAGAGATAAAAGAAGAATGAGGTGCTAGTATTCTTTTTCACTAATTAACAGCAGGCACAATATAATCTGCAACAATGCTTAATATTGCTCTTTCGTGCTGATCGGCAGTATCCCAATCTAAGCGTCTTTCTGCCGTAGTTACAACTATCAGGTTTAAATTAGGGAAGTTGATAACAAACTGACCGCCGTACCCAATTGCCAGAAAAACCTCGTGGTTATTTATCTCTCCAAGCCACCAGAGGTAACCATAATTAACATCATC
>CBEPPX010000600.1:0-1766 GCA_965511205.1 uncultured Ignavibacteriales bacterium
AAGGAGAATATAACGGTTTGGATGCGTTAAAGATCATACATAAAATGCCGGGATTAGAAAATATTCCCATCATTGCCGTTACTGCATACGTACTGCCAGGCGATAAGGAAAAATTTATAACAACCGGCTTTAATGATTTTATATCGAAACCCATCTTTCGCGAAAAAATGATTGAAGTTCTGGAAAAGATTTTCTAGCAATAGTTTCCTCTAAAATTTTAGCACATTCACATCTTCTCAAAAAAAACTATTCTTGCCCCGTTTTTACTAGTTGATTAATTTATTAGCATTATTTATATTGCCATACAAATGTATGGTATTTATTTTGTAATGCTATTGTAACTCACTAACCGAAGGTGTGCCCATGTCACGCGAATTGACGGAGGTTCAGAAAAAAATACTTGATTATTTGATTGATCAGATAAAAGGAAAGGGAATTCCTCCAACGCTGGCAGAAGTTGCTAATCATTTTGGTTATAAAAACCGTGCAACTGTTCAGCAGCATTTTGGAGCAATTGAAAAAAAAGGATATATCAGGAAAAATCCAAAACTAGCACGTGGGATTGAACTTACACTTGAAGATAAATTTTTTGTGTCTCGCCCGATTTTAGGTGAAGTTGCTGCTGGTAATCCGCTTACAATTTATCCTGATGCAATAGACACAATTGAGCTTCCTACAGTGGCAAGGATGCCGAAAGATTCTTTTCTCCTTAGAGTAAAAGGAGATAGCTTAAAAGATGCATACATATTCAGCGGTGATATTGTAATTATTAACCCTAACCTTGAACCAAAGAACGGACAGATAGTGGTTGCCATTTTAGATGATGCCGCTGTGGTTAAAAGATTTTATAAAAAGAGAAACCAGGTAGAACTGATTTCAGAAAATCCCGAATATGATCCGATAATTATCGATAAAAAATACCCATTATTTAAACTTGTTGGAATTGTTGTTGGCGTTTACAGAAGCATGGAAAAAAGAAGGGCGGGGTAGGGAATGTCAAAATTTTACATCGGAACTGCCGGCTGGTCTTACAAAGATTGGGTGCCGTCATTTTATCCCAAAAATCAATCCGGCTCATTCGATTGGCTGCAATTCTATTCTCATTACTTTAACTGTGTTGAAGTAAACTCAACCTACTATGCGTACATAAGCTCAAAAGTTGTAGAGGGATGGATTACAAAAGTCACCGATTCGGATAATTTTATTTTTGATGTAAAGCTTCACCAGGATTTTACTCATAAAAGAAAATTTGATGATCAAAACATAAAAGCAATAAGGTATAACCTCGATCTGCTTGCAAAAGAAGAGCGGCTTGGCGGTTTGCTCATCCAGTTTCCTTATTCTTTTTCTTTTAACGATCCTGCTGTTAAGTATATACAGAAGCTGAAAGATACTTTCCCCAACTATAACTGCTTTGTGGAAGTAAGGCATTTATCCTGGAAGAATAAAAAAGTATCTGAGTTTTTTAAGGAAGCCAACCTTACTTTTTGCACTATTGATCAGCCGCAGATTGGGGAGGCACTTCCTTTTGAGCCTATCATAACAAACGATAAAGCGTATATCCGTTTTCACGGTAGAAATGAGGATGAGTGGAAGAGATCAATAAACAGTTATGGTAAAAAACAGACTCACGAAGAACGAAGCGAACGGTATAAGTATTTATATTCACCTGGCGAGTTGGTTGAGATAGAGCAGAAGATTAAATCGGTGCAGGAAAAAGTGAAGGAAGTGCATGTTATAATGAATAATCATCCACAGGGAGATGC
>CBEPPX010000601.1:0-1766 GCA_965511205.1 uncultured Ignavibacteriales bacterium
GATGCAAATAATGATGGTTCAATTGTTACATATAATGTTAATGGAAGCGTTTTAACACGAACCTTTTTTAATGATACATCCGGTTACCAGAGTTTTGATGTTGATTCACTTTCCGGCGTTGTTACTGATGTAGATGAATTTGATTGGGCAGTTCCCGGAAATGGAATATTAATTTGGCACATTGATGAAAATGTTATTAATGAAAAGTTAGCTGATAATAAAATAAACACTGATAAAGATAGAAGAGGCGTTGATGTTGAAGAAGCAGACGGTGTGCAGGATATTGGAGAAATCTTTATCACAATTTTAGGTGATGAGGTAATTGGCGAGGGAACTGAAGAAGATATGTGGCATTCTTCAAATCCTGCTGAGCTATTTGAAAACAGGTTTGCAAAAGATTCACGCCCTAACACTTTAACAAACAGCGGTGCAAACAGCTTAATTACAATTAAAGATTTTTCAGAAATCTCCAATAGCATGAGTATTAATGTTGAGTTTGGGGATTCGGTTGTAAAACCTCTATTCACAAATGGATTGGGAAGTGTTGGAAAAGGTAATAGCTTATCAGTTTTAACTGATAGCAGAAACCGAACATTTTTTTATGTGTTAATTGACTCAAATTTAATTGTAACCAACGTTGATTCTATAATTAATGAATATAATTCATTCTCCCAGTTTAAAATGGCAGGTACAGTTCAAGATATTAATAAATATACAAGTGGTGTTAAAGAAACTAAATTGAGTTTGGCAAGAATCGTAAATGGCATCTCAGATTCTGATTTTGTTCGCATTACTGATGTGGGTGAGTTAATAACTGCTCCACCTTTAATTACGAGGAGAAATGGTAATAGGGATGAAGTGGTTTTAGGAACTTCAAATGGTAAACTTTTATTCTATGAAATATCAAGTGAATTTCCTACTATTTATGATACACTTATTCTTAATCCTCAAATCGAAATCAGAAAAATTTTAGCAGATGAAGAATTTATAGCTGCCTTTGGTGTGAGTCCAACTCCTTTAGCCAAGGATTATTGGGTTTATATTGATGAATTTGGTAGCTATGAATTTTTAATTGATAATCCGACTGATTACATTTTAACTAAAGACTCAGAAGGTCAATATACTTCAATAGTACTTACCGACCTTCATAATTTTTATGGTTTAAGAGGCTCTGAAAAATTATTTGAATTCTCAATAGCTGCAAATTACACAGTAAATTCTTTTGCGTTAGCAGATCTCAAACAAGATGGCACAAACTACATCGTTGTAAATAATGGGAACAATATCGAGGTATACAACTTATCAGGTGCAATGGCAGATAATTTCCCATTCACTGATCCGGAAGGAATTGGGTTTGTTGGTACACCGCTTACAGCAGATTTTGAAGGAGATAACAGTTCTGAAATTATTTCTGTAACAGAAGATGGAAGAATATTTGCAATTGATGGAGGAACGGGAAAAGTAGTTCCTGGTTTTCCGATATCAGTTGGTTCAGGTGTTCCCGTAACTCCTGTTTTGTATAATGCAAATGGTAAAACAAATCTTGCAGTGCTTAATGATCAGAATGTTTTATCCGCCTGGTCTATCAGTTCTGTTGAAGGAAAGCTTTACTGGTCTGAAGAATTTGGTAATCCACAAAACACTTCTTTTGTGGATGCAGCGGAAAACAGAAACAGGATAAACGAATTCTTCCCATCAGGAAGAGCTTATAATTATCCCAATCCGGTTTATGATGGAGAAACTTTTATCCGCTATTATGTTTCAGA
>CBEPPX010000602.1:0-1762 GCA_965511205.1 uncultured Ignavibacteriales bacterium
TTTTCAAACGATATTTATAATGAAGAAGATCAGTTCTTTAACTGGGAAAAAGATAAGCAAGTTTTTAAAACTAGTTTCACTACTTCAGATAGTTCATTCATAGCTTTTAAAGATCAGGATGATTGGGAACCGGGCAAGTATGTAGTTACTCTTAAAACAAAAGATAAAAACGGCACTCCTATTGAACTTATAAAATATTTTACATTGTTTGATCCTGAATCTGATAAAACGCCATTGAGAGAAGCAAGCTGGATATATCTTGAACAGAAAAATTATGAACCCGAGGAAATTGCAAAACTTTACATAGGTTCTGCTGAGGAAGATGTGGAAGCACTTTATGAGCTGGAATACGATGGAAAGATAATCAGGAAAGAATGGATTACCTTAGATGATGAACAGAAGAAAATTGAAATTCCAATAAAAGAGGAATACCGCGGAAACGTAGTTGTTCATGTTACTCTAACTGTAAATAATGAAAACCATATTTTAACAAAAGTTATTACTGTTCCGTGGAGCAATAAAAATTTAAACATCACTTTCGAAACTTTCAGAAATAAAATTCTTCCGGGAACTAAAGAAGAATGGAAGTTGAAAATTACCGGACCGAACGGTGATGCAATTGCTGTTGAACTTCTTGCATCCATGTATGATGCTTCACTCGATGCATTTGCAGCAAATTACTGGGGTTTTAATGTCCATCCATATTATTACGGCAAATTGAATTGGACAACGGATAACACCTTCCGCGCACTAGCTTCCAATTATTATGAAGAAAACTGGAACAACTATGTTTCCAGGCATTATTTCTATTATCCTTACATAAATAACTTTGGTTTTTATTTTTATGGATACGGTTATAGCAATGGAATGTATATGAGGGGCGGACGAAATAGCGATGTGATGTATAAAACGGAAGCACCAATGCCGGTAAGTGAGTCTCTCGACGATCTTTCTATGCAAGGAATAGTAGGTGAAGAAAAAGAAGGTAATGTAACCGCTTCTAGACTTGGAAAAACTGAAGACAGGAAAAAACTTAATGGCGATAAAGATCAAATCTCCCAAACTTCATTTGAAGAAGTTCCAATCAGGAAAAATTTAAATGAAACAGCTTTCTTCTATCCTGAATTAAAAACAAACGAGAAAGGTGAAATTGTAATATCATTCACTGCGCCGGAAGCTTTAACACGATGGAAGTTTATGGGCTTTGCTCATACAAAAGATTTAAAACACGGAATGGTTTACAATGAAACCGTTACTCAAAAAGATTTGATGATTGTTCCAAATCCACCAAGGTTTTTAAGAGAAGGTGATGAAATTTATTTCACTGCAAAAGTTAGCAACCTCTCAGATCATTCTCTTTCAGGTGAAGCAACACTTCAGTTGTTTGATGCATTCACTATGAAAGCAGTTGATCATCTTTTTGAGAATAGTGAAAATGTAAAATCATTTAAAGTAGATAAAGATTTAAGCGAGGGATTAAGCTGGAGATTAAAAGTTCCTTTGGGTAAAGCTGATGCAATTGTTTACCGCGTAATTGCTAAATCAGGAAAGTTTTCAGATGGCGAAGAAAATGCTCTTCCGATTCTAATTAATCGGATGCTGGTTACGGAAACTCTTCCGCTTCCTGTAAAAGGAATGCAGACAAAAACTTTTATTCTTGATAAGCTGATGAATAATACTTCATCAACTTTACAGAATTATAATCTCACACTTGAGTTTACTGCAAATCCTGCTTGGTATGCAATACAAGCGCTGCCGTATA
>CBEPPX010000603.1:0-1761 GCA_965511205.1 uncultured Ignavibacteriales bacterium
GTAATAAACTTCGACAGGAAGAAACTGATTGTTATGAACCGGGATGAGCTTGTAAAGAAAACCGGTTAAAAAAACTTCTGTCATCCTGCAGACAAAAGCCCTGGCTCAAGATAACTACCTTTCCCTTTATGAATATTACTCTTTTTGTAACAAATAATTGTTCCGCCTGTAAACGTGTACGATCGCAGGTTGAATGGTTGCTGGGAAACAGGAAAGATATTAATATAATAATTGAAGACCTCCAGGAAACCCGCCCGGAAGGAATTGTAATTGTGCCCGCACTCTTTATTGACGGCGAGTTATATTCTTACGGTGAAATTGATGAAGAAAAGTTTTTAGAGAGAGTTGGTATAGTAGCTAAGTTAAGAAAATAAAAAAAGCCCTGCGTTAGCAGGGCTTCACCATTGGAGAACATCCATAGTTTATCGTATCTGCAGGAGGGGTTTACATCTTATTTGATCCCACAATATTCACTTTTATTTCAATATTATCTGCAACTTTTTTACCAAGCGCCATGTGCTGTACACCGAAATCAGAAAGTTTTATGTTAAACTCTGCTCTTGCACCAAGCAAGTCTCCCGGCATTTTCATTTTGGTCATTTCGTTTTCATCCAGGTAAGTAAGTGTAACATCAGAGTTAACTTCTTTTGTAATACCGTGACATGTAAACTCACCTATAACCCTGGCAGTTAGCATATTTTCTTTTACTTCATTAAGATTCTCCACACCTGTAATCTTAAATGTTATTTCAGGAAATTGTTCCGCATCAAGCCAGTCGGCGCTTCTTATGTGTTCATCCCTTAAATCAATTCCTGATTTTAACGATGCGGTGGAAATTATTATCTCGCCTTCCAATGTATTTTCAATATCCTGCACATCGAAGGTTACACTTCCCATTACATCGGAACTCATCCCAGAAATATCTTCAAGTGGAGTTGTACTGAAGAAAGTTGCCTGGTTCCGTCCCATCTTATCCTTGAATGAGAAGGTCTGGTTACCGGTTGCTTTTACATTGAAACCTCCGGCTAGTGCAATTGCCGTAATAAGCAGACTTGCAACAAATGATCTGATGATCGTTTTCATACTGATTCCTTTCGTTTGTTTTTGAATAAGTAAATTAAAACTGAAGACGTAATTATTGATAAAACTGCAAATGCAGCTGTTATATCAAGTCCGGGTATAAATTTATTTTCCCATTCTTTATAAGTAGTTCCGAAGAGTAGATCTTGTTTTTCTACGAGGATTGCTGTTTTGGTAAATATCTCTGCACCGCTTGTTAACCAGAAAAGCAAGGCGGCAATAATTATAGTAAGCCCGGTAAGTAATACAATTTTTTGTTTCCTGTTCATTTGCAATTCCTCTTTTAAACTACAATTCTTTTCTTTACGCAGGCAAAATAAATCGGTTAATAAATCTATGCTGACTTGTAAAAGACACTTCTCCCGCAATTCAATAATAAAATGTAAAAGTGGTGATGCATATCACTTTTAATCTATGGTCACTAAAAGAGTAGTGTCTGCAAGATGACATTTTTAGTAACCACTTCGAATTATTATTAAAATCAGAAATGAACAGGTCTGTAATGAAAATATTATTGTTAGTACCACTAATAGTATTTGCTTCTACAAATATAAAGGGGCAGGCATGCTGCTCTGCTGGCTCACCACTTTTAGGATCACTGGAAGTTTCTAACGTTTATAGAGGTGAATTACAAGTTGGTTTAACCTACGAGCTTAACGTATTAAATGATGTTTATTCAGG
>CBEPPX010000604.1:0-1760 GCA_965511205.1 uncultured Ignavibacteriales bacterium
GCATCTTCGATGGTTTTTAATCCGGGAGAATATTTTCTCCATTCATTATTTCCAAAGAAATGTGGTTTCACTCCGGTAGATAAAATTAACTTATCATACGAGATAGTTGAATTATTAAACACAACTTCTTTTTTATCCAGATCAACCGATTGTACTTTAGCTTTTATGACTGTTACATTTCTGTTCTCAGAAAAAATTGCTCTCGTTGGATATGCTATATCTTCAGGTGAAAGCTGCCCCGTTGCTACCTGGTAAAGCAAAGGTTGAAATAAATGGAAGTTGCGTGCATCTATCAGGGTAATCTTAATTGGCAAATTACTCTTAGCCAATTCTTTTGCAGCATATAATCCGCCAAATCCGGCTCCAACTATTACAATATGAAAAACTTTTGTTTCCTTCATTAAAAAACTATTTAACTGCCTTTACTTGTTTATAATTTCTAATTCTAATTCAACCTAAACTTTTAACAGCTTTGCATTTATTGCAACGATTACTGTGCTTAATGACATAAGTGCCGCACCTGCAGCGGGACTTAGGAGTATTCCCATTTTAAACAAAACACCTGCAGCAAGTGGAATTGCAATGGCATTATAGCCCGTTGCCCATATTAAGTTTTGAACCATTTTTTTGTAAGTAGCTTTAGCTAACTTTATAATTGCTAATACATCTAAAGGATTGCTGCGAACCAGAACAATATCTGCTGTTTCAACTGCAACGTCTGTTCCTGCACCGATTGCAATTCCCACATCCGCCTGTGCAAGTGCGGGCGCATCATTTACACCATCGCCAGTCATGGCAACAACAAAACCTCTGCTTTGAAACTCTTTTGCTTTTTCAGCTTTTTGATGCGGTAAGACTTCTGCAACATATTCATCTAAACCCAATTCATCTGAAACCCATTTTGCTACTTTTTCGTTATCTCCTGTTAGCATTATCGTTTTAATTCCAAGCACTTTAAATTTTTCTATTGCTTCTTTCGATTCCTCTCGAATTATATCAGCTAAGGCAATCGCACCTTTTAATTTATTATCTATTAAAAGAAAGACCACAGTTTTTCCCTGCTCATGTAGTGCTTCAATTTGATTGCCTGCGACATTTATGTTTTCATCACGGAGGTAACCCGGGCTGACAACGGCAACACTTTGGTTATTAACTTTGCCAACTGCTCCCTTGCCCGTTATTGCTTTGAAATCCTGAACATCATAAAAATCACTAGCAGATTTTACAATCCCCAGTGCTATTGGATGTTCGCTATGCATATCAACAGAAGCTGCATATTTTACAACTTCATCATCACTTAGGCTGTTATCAAAACTTATTATATCAGTAATACCAAACTCGCCTTTTGTGAGTGTTCCGGTTTTATCAAAAATTATTGCATCAATATTTCTTGCACTTTCAAAAGCTGTGCGATCACGGATTAACAATCCGTTTTTTGCAGATATAGCCGTTGAAACCGCTACAACAAGCGGGACTGCCAAACCAAGTGCATGCGGACAGGTGATAACCATTACAGTAACCATTCTTTCAAGAGCAAAAGCAAAATGCTGGTTACCAATTGTTAACCAGTAAATCAAAGTAACGGTGCCAGTACCTAAAGCTATTATTGTAAGCCAGAAAGCAGCACGGTTCGCCAGATTCTGAGTTTTAGATTTACTTTCCTGCGCTTCTTTTACTAGTTCAATTACCTGCGATAGAAAAGAATCTTTTCCTGTTTTCTCAATTATAACTTCAAGTGAACCTTCCCCATTTACTGCCCC
>CBEPPX010000605.1:0-1755 GCA_965511205.1 uncultured Ignavibacteriales bacterium
CATTGTTGTTCAGGGAAAAGCAGAGGGTGTATTCAGAAAAGTTGATGAAAAGTTTGCAGTAAGTTTAATCCTCGGTAGTATTTATGGGGCAGTTAAAAGCGGAATAGAAAATAAAATTGGTGATGAGGACAGAATAATTGAGAGAGACAGAGTTTTTGAATTTGTTCTGCATGGACTTTATGCCGGGTTCAATGATATTTCCGTATTGCCTTTAAAAGGTAAAACAATCGTAATAACCCGGACAATTGAACAATCAAAAGAAACTTCTACAGCATTAACAAAACTTGGTGCAAATGTTATTGTTTTCCCAACCCTGGAAATTTTACCGCCGGCAAGCTGGATAAGGTTTGATGAAATAGTTTTGCAGCCGGATAAAATCGATTTTATTGTGTTCACATCAGTGCACGCTGTTAAGATGTTCAACATAAGATGTAATGAACTAAATGTTAAACTGAACCTTAATAAAATAAAAGTTGTTTCTGTTGGGACTAAAACTTCTTCCGTTTGCGGCAAACATAATATTCCTGTTCATATTGTACCTAAAAAGTTTAGTGCCGAAGGTGTGGTTGAAGAGTTGTCAAAGTATAACCTGAAAAATAAGGTTGTGTTTATTCCTCGTTCGGCTATTGGCAGAGAAGAGCTCCCCCGCGGGTTAAAAGACCTTGGTGCAATTATTAAATCTGTTCCAGTTTATAATGTGTCTCTTCCAACCAAAGAAAATATTAAACCATACATTGAAGAACTTAAAAAAAATCAGCCCGATCTGTTCATCTTTACTAGTCCTTCTACATTCGAAAACTTTCTGCAAATAGAAAAAGTATCCAACCCGGTAAATTATTTCAGCAAATTCGATGTTGCGGCAATAGGTCCAACCACAAGATTGAGCATTGAAAAGAAAAAGGTAGCCGTTAACATTATGCCGGATGAATACACTATTGAGGGGTTAATTAAAAAAATCACCGACTATTATGGTAATAAAAAAAAGTAACGGAGTTTATTTGAGCAATTTAAAAAATGATTTATTCTTAAGAGCATGTAAACGAAAACCTGTTGAGAGAACACCTATCTGGATAATGAGACAGGCTGGCAGATACTTACCGGAATACCGCGCTGTGCGTGAGAAACATGATTTTTTAACAATGTGTAAAAACCCGGAGCTCGCTGCCGAAGTTACAATTCAACCGGTTGATATTATTGGCGTAGATGCTGCAATTATTTTTTCGGATATCCTTGTAATACCCGAAGCAATGGGAATGCATCTTGAAATGCACGATGGAAGAGGTCCGGTTTTTCCTTCCCCCGTAAGGGATGAACAGACAGCAAAAGATTTGAAAAATATAACACCAGATAAAGATCTAAAATTTGTTCTTGATGCTCTTTCATTAACTAAAAAGGAATTGAATGGAAGAGTTCCGCTTATCGGTTTTAGTGGCGCACCATGGACTCTGCTTACTTACATGGTTGAAGGACAGGGATCAAAATCATTTTCCTGTGTTAAGAAACTAATTTATAATAACCCGGAACTGGCTCATAAAATTCTTGGCAAACTTACTGATTCAGTTGCTGATTATCTTTCAGCACAACTTGAAGCCGGAGCTGATGCTGTGCAGATATTTGATACATGGGCAGGGATTTTATCACCCAGAGATTATCTTGTATTTGCTCTACAGTATGTAAGCCAGCTAATTGAAAAAATTAAAAGAAAAAATCAGCCGGTAATTTATTTTCCTAAAGGTGTTCATTACAGGATGAGAA
>CBEPPX010000606.1:0-1752 GCA_965511205.1 uncultured Ignavibacteriales bacterium
GTTATGGTGACGGTGGTTTAGTTGTAACAGATGATGATGAACTTGCTCATTCACTTCGCATTAAAAGAGTTCATGGAGGCGAACCAAAATACTATCATAAAGTTATTGGGGGTAACTTCCGATTGGATGCTTTACAAGCTGCAGTTATTAGGGTTAAACTTCCTCATCTTAATTCTTGGTCTGAGAAAAGGAGAGAAAATGCTGAAAGGTATAATAACTTTTTTATTGAAGCCGGTTTGGCAAAAGAAACCGGGGGAATAATATTTGATGACAGCAATAAAGTCTTATTACCAAAAGCCATTTATAAAAATGCTAGGGAGCTTAAAAATTATCATATATATAACCAGTATATAATTAAAGTTCAGGAAAGAGATGCCTTAAAAGATTTTCTATTAAAAAATGAAATTGGATGTGAGATTTATTATCCCGTTCCTTTTCATCAACAGGAATGTTTTGCTGATCTTGGATATAAGGATGGAGATTTTCCAATTGCTGAAACCGCAGGATCTACTACGCTCGCATTGCCAATTTACCCCGAATTAAAAGAAGAGCAGCAGCAATTTGTTGTTGATAAGATTAAAGAATTTATTTTTGGTGATTAAAATTGCTTACAAAATCATTTTTTAATATTAATAAAACATTTCTAATAACATTATTGCTGGTTATAGTTTCTTCAACATTCTCTCAAGTTGTTTATGAACCGCTTCATCGGGATGTTTATAATTTCCTCGCCAGGTTAAGCCAGAAAAGTGTTATAGAATTTCATGATGAAATTAGACCGCTTGCAAGAAAGTACATTGCTAAAAAACTTCTTGAAGCTGAAGGCAACCTCGATCAACTAACTAAACTTGAAAAAGAAGAACTGCAATTCTTCAAAAAAGATTTTTATCACGAAATATGGTTAATTAATGATGGGGAAGAGCAAATAGAGCACGTGGGTTTTTTCGGTAACGATCCAGCAGGCAGATGGAGATTTTTTTCCTATGGTAGCAATGTGTTCAAAGTTAATCTAAGTTTAATACTTGGTGCTGAAATTGGATCTTTAGATAAAGAAAAACGAACTCATTTCTGGAATGGTTTTTATACTTATGGTTACATTGAGGATGTTCTGGGTGTAAGTTTTGATTTTCGTGATAACACTGAAAGTGGAACTACTTTAGATAAAGATAAACGCTTTTCACCAGTTACCGGGGTTAATGAACGAAGCAATCATACAATTTTAGATTACTCAATAGATAAGATTGAGTACAGCGAAGCAAAGGGAGTTTTAGCCACCGATTGGGATTGGGGAACAATTGCAGTTGGTAAAGATTTTTTAGAATGGGGTTATGGTGAAAATGGTTTGCTGGTTTTATCACAAAAGCCGCCCTCATATCCTTTTATCCGTTTAGATGTTTACCCTGTTGAATGGTTAAGCTTTAATTATTTTCATGGCTGGCTGGCTTCCGATGTTATTGATTCGATTGATATTTATTATTCTACTACAGGTGGTCCTAGATTTTCATTCAGGGATAAATTTATTGCTTCACACACATTAACATTGCGCCCACTTAAAGGTTTGGATTTTTCTCTTGGCGAATCAATAGTTTATTCTGATAAACTTGAAGTACTTTATCTTTTCCCGCTCACTTTTTTCCGGCTTGCTGATCATTACCTTAGCCGTCAACAAAATTCCGCCGGGAATAACGCACAATTTTTTGCTTCTGTAAGTTCACGCGGACACATTAAAAACACACATTTATACGGCACACT
>CBEPPX010000607.1:0-1748 GCA_965511205.1 uncultured Ignavibacteriales bacterium
TAGATTTGATCGGCTATTTTTACCAACGCAACGTGTGGGACACACAACCGACAACTAAATTTCATACAGTTAATTTCAACAAAGATATGCGATCCTGGCAATTCATGGATAAGATCGGCCATTTTACAGATGCCTATTTCGCAAGCGATCTTACCTCAAAACTTTACAGGTGGGCAGGGGTATCGGGAACTGCTTCAGTTTGGTACGGTGCACTAACAGGATTTTTATGGACACTTCAAATTGAAATTTCTGATGGTTTTATGGAAGAATGGGGATGGAGCTGGGGTGATTTTATCTTTAATACTTTGGGATCAGGGTTTTTTGTACTTCAGCAATATTTTTACGATGAGCTTGGAGGTATTCAACCTAAATTCAGTTGGCACAAATCAGATGCCTGGAAAGAAAAAAAGTATTACAAGGAGGTTACTGCATTAATAGAAGATTATGAAGGAATGACTTTTTGGCTGACAGTTAATCCTCATCATTACTTTCCAGAATCTTGGAAGAAGAGCTACCCTGAATGGCTTGCGCCGCTGGGTATCGCTATTGGCTATGGTGCAAAAGATATAGCCAGTAATATACGGGGCGGCTACAACGAAGTTTTTGTTGGACTGGATATTGATCTGAGAAAAATTCCTATCGGGGACGACTCAGGACTCTTCAAGTTTATAAAAAGTGAACTCAACTTTTTAAGAATGCCAATACCTGCAATTAGAGTTTCTCCTTCCGGTATCTGGTACGGCTTATATTTTTAGTAGATTCCTCCCTCACCTATTTTATTCTGATAAGTTTAACTATTTTAATCATTATTAAATTGTAAAAAATTCCAATTTAAGGAGGATTAAAAAATTGAAGAAGATTAACATTCTAATGCGGGTATCTGCTTTCCTGCTAACTGCTGTATTATTTACCGGGTGCCTTACAACAGAGTATAAAGAATACCGTTTTAACATTAATGATGATGGTACGGGCACTGGATCAGTTATGTTTTATAATTTAATTTCTGTTGAGGATGATGAACAGGATGTTTCGTTCAAAGATTTTGGCGAGCTCGTTTCAGATTACGTTGAAGGAACAAGGTTTGAAGATGATAATCCCGGATACAAAGTAACCGGCAAAGAAATATATGAAGAGAACGGTCAGTTGGTTGGTAAAGTCGAATTTACTTTTGAAGATATTGGAAGCATCGGTTTTTATAAAGCAAAAGATTGTGATTGCGCACCACTGTTATATTATATGGGCGATTTTGGTGAAACCTATTCAGAAAGTAACGGAAATTATTTAGGTGCGGAAGATGACTTTCCAATGATTGAATGGGAACCTGGCACTGAAGAGATCTATCTTAAAACTATTGTGCAGGAGGACCTGGAAAGCACACACAGCTTGCTCCCTCTTTATAAAACATGGAAAGAAACTAATTAGTCAATTTCTAAAGTTAGATTATAAAGTCGCGGTTTATTTATTTAGCCGTGACTTTTTTTATTGATTCATCTACAATTATCTCCCCCATCCAAGACACCTCTACCTAAAATGATTCTATGCTTTAGAATGTTTCTGCTTAATTTTAGTATTAGAAAAAAATAAATTAGGAAGAAGAATAAATTAGTAAGGAATAATTATGAAAAAGATATTTCAAAAAAGTGAAAAGTTTAACATAAATACTATACGTGATTATATTTTTATTGCACTCGGTGCTGCAATAATGGCAATAGGTATAGGAGTTTTCCTGGTTGATGCGCGGGTAGTTC
>CBEPPX010000608.1:0-1740 GCA_965511205.1 uncultured Ignavibacteriales bacterium
GATTCGGTCAACCCCACAACTGCAATAGCATTTACGCTAATCCTGCTTACAAAAAAAATATCTACCACGGCAAAAAGAGATTCCATTACCATCTCCAAAGTCATTGGAATCGCAAGCAGAATAATTGCCCGGTTAAGATCTCCCTCCAAAATATTCGCCTCTCCACCCGCTAACCCCAGGCGGAAGAGATTCAACATAGATTTTATTTTTCTAATGAACTTGTTCACTAAAATTTCGTAAAAATTTATAATAGTTATTTAAAAAGGATTCAGCGAAATTACTAAAGAATAGAATATTAATTTCCTGAATGATCTATTTGCTGCATCTTATGTTGATTTAAGATTGTGGTAAGAACACAAGCCCCTAATTTGCTGTAGAGATTATTAAAATCCCACAGCCAAACCACCACCGCGGGGATCGGCGGCACCGTAAATAATTTTATTTTCCCGGTCGATCATTATTCCTTCTGTAATTCCAATTATGCGGAACTCTGCATCTTCATCAACAAATGTATAACCCATTTCAACAAGTTCCCCTTTAACTTTTTCGCTCAATGCTTTTTGCTCATAATAGATTGAATCGGGCAGCCATTGATGATGTATTCTCGGTTTTTCAACAGCTTCGCGAATGTTCATCTCAAAATCGATGCAGTTTAAAATTACCTGCAACACAGCAGTTATAATTTTAGCGCCGCCCGGAGAACCAATTATGATGTATGGCTTTCCATCTTTTAAAATTATAGTCGGTGTCATAGAGCTAAGCATTCTCTTTTCCGGCTCGATAGAATTTGCCTCTGTGCCCAGCAGTCCAAACTGGTTTTGCGTTCCCGGTTTCCCACTAAAATCATCCATTTCATTATTTAAAAGAAAACCCGTCCCTTCAACAACTATGCTGGAGCCAAAGGAAGAGTTAATGGTTGTAGTTGTACTCACAGCGTTCCCAACACTATCGTAAACGGAGTAGTGAGTGGTTTCGGTGCTTTCGTGAAGTGGAGAAACATCTAAACTTTTAATTTCACCGGATGGAACCGCTATATTTTTCGCTCCTTCTATCTTATCATAAATTGTTTTAGCATAACCTTTAGAGATTAGCTCCTCTTTTGGAACCGGGTAAAAATCATCATCACCTAGGTGATAAGTTCTGTCTGCATAAACATACTTCATTGCTTCAACAAGGTGATGAATGTAGAGACTGCCTCCCCAATCATCTTTTGCAAGATTATAATTTTCAAGAATGTTGAGCAGTTCAACTAAAGCAATTCCACCTGAGCTCGGCGGCGGCATAGAAACCACTTTGTGCCCGCGGTAGTTTCCGGTAATTGGTTTTCTTTCAAGCGGCTGGTATTTTTCAAGATCTTCGAGAGTTATAAATCCACCTAAAGAACTAACCTGCTCAACGAGGAGTTCAGCAACTTTGCCTTTATAGAATCCATCCGCACCGTTTTCTTTTATCTGCTCAAGTGTCCATGCAAGATCAGGTTGAACGAACAGATCGCCCTCCTGGTACGGCTCACCAACTTTTGAAAAGACTTTTAAAGATGAAGGATATTTTTCAAACTCAGACAGATTATTTGTGAAATAGCGGGCATCTCTCTCTTCAAGGAGCCAGCCGTTCTTAGCCAGGTCAATTGCGGGTTGTATAGCTTCTGAAAGTGGTAAGGTACCATAGTTTTCAAGTGCATAGATAAGTCCTGCCACGCTTCCCGGCACACCGGCGGAAGTAGTTCCTTCCTGGCTAAGC
>CBEPPX010000609.1:0-1739 GCA_965511205.1 uncultured Ignavibacteriales bacterium
ATTTTACAAAAGGTTTATATAAACTTCGCAATTCGTTTAATTCTGATTACTGCCAATATATTTTTATTGGTTATGGGATTATTTTGGGGAGTAGAATATTTTACACTGATTAACCTCGCAGTTATACTTATAATTCAATTATTCTTTTTAATCAGGAAGTTCAATTTATTAAATAGAAAACTTTTAATCTTTTTTGAATCAATAAAAAGTGATGATTCTGGCTTTATTTTTCAAAAAGAAACAGGTAGCAGAAGTCTGGATGCTATATATCGGAACTTTGATGACATTAACCGAAAGATAAATGAACTCAAAATAGAAAATATAAGATCAAACCTACACTTTCAGAAATTGGTAGAACATGTTAATACCGGGATTATTCAGTTTGATGATAATGGGAATGTTGAACTTATTAATAAAGTTGCAAAAGATTTCTTTCAGTGCGGAGATATAAATAATCTTAAAAGACTTGATGAAAAAGCACCTGGCATTTCAACTAAATTATTGGACCTGAGATTAGGTTCATCTAAATCAATAAAACTTAGCGTAAGTGGAATTTCGGTAATATTGAATTTTAAAATTTCAGAGTTTATAGTAGAAGCGGAATGTAAAAAACTAGTGTCCTTTCAAAATATTAAAGAAGAATTAGAACTTAATGAAACGGATTCGTGGAAGAAATTAATACGAGTTTTAACTCATGAAATCATGAATTCAACAGCTCCAATTTCATCATCAATAAAAGTAATATCATCTTTGTTGAGACATGAAGAATCAGATCGAATCAAAAATCTAAACGAATTATCAAAAGAAGATATTACGAATACGGTCAGAGGCTTAGAAATAATAGAAGAACGAAGTGACGGGTTAAATAACTTTGTAGAATCATATCGTGAGCTAACAAAAAACATTGTACCGTACTACACAGATTTTTATATTATTGAAATTTTTAAATCTGTTGATTTTCTGTTTGCGAAAGATTTTAAGGATGCTTGTATAAATTGGAAATCTAAAGTGGAACCCGAAGATTTGATCTTAAAAGCTGATAAGAATCTTATTGAACAGGTTGTTATTAATTTGATTAAAAACTCGATAGAAGCAATTAATACTCAGATAAAAAGAGAGATAAGTCTTGAGGCCTTCAAAGAAAGCAACAAAATTATTATTAAAGTTATAGATACAGGAATAGGGATAAGCCTTGAAGAATCAGATAAAGTTTTCATTCCATTTTATACAAGTAAAGAAGAAGGATCAGGAATAGGTCTAAGCCTATCGCGGCAAATAATGCAATTGCATAATGGTTCAATTACATTTGAATCAGAAAAAGGAACCGAAACCGAATTTATCTTGAAATTTTAGATTGTAAAAACTATTCAGTACTCAAAAGGGTGGTAGTGAAGTGTTCCGTTTACTGGTAGTGTTTAAGTCCGTGTTTAAATTTCATAGTGCTGACAAAATTATTTAGCTTGAACGAACTCTACGAATATATTATAAATAAAGGCTTACAGAACAAAAACTTGCTGCCAAATTGATGAAATACATCGAAAGTGCTGACAAATCTATGATTGATTATCAGCGAATTAGGTTATTTAATAAGTCCTACCCCCGCTACTAGAGAATGCCTGGATCGAAGATCCGGGCATTTTTATTGGTGCATTATGAAAGCTTGCTTTCATAAAGGCAGCAGTAAAAAAGGACCTTGTGAGCGCAGCGAACAAAGGCTTTCATTAGTAAAGCCCCCCAAA
>CBEPPX010000610.1:0-1738 GCA_965511205.1 uncultured Ignavibacteriales bacterium
TATAATCTGGCGATCTGGCCACTTCAAATTTTTACTTACATTCTTGTTGTTTTGGTGTTATTTTTTTCTTTTAAGCCAACGAATTATTCTCCTAAAATTGTATTGGCAATTCTATCATTTTTTTGGCTTTTTACTGGAATTGTGTTTTGTTTTTTATATTGGGCAACCTCCCACATATTCGGCTATATCTTTGGGATCTTCTTCGTTCTCCAGGGAATTATGTTTCTTTACAGCATAATCAAATCTGATATAACAATAGGCTCCACCGATATAACCTATACACTTATTGGGATATTGTTTGTTCTTTACGCAATCATTGGATATCAAATATTAGGTTATTATTTAGGACATATCTATCCAAAGTTTTTTGCGGTTGGTTTGGTTCCATGCCCGACAACAATATTTACATTTGGGATATTCTTAATAATTAATAAAAAGATTCCAGTAAAATACTTTGTTATACCTTTAATGATCTCCTTAGGAGGATTTCTAGCAGCATATAATGGCATATATGAGGATATAGGCTTGGTCATTGCAGGGATATTAACCATTATTTTGATAATTAAAAGAGATGAACGGGTTAAAAGAAAAGATATAAAAACCACCTAACATAGGCTTGAAGCTGACTGGGAGGGCTCGGCTTTTCTTGATCCACATAGTTTTGTAATTTTCTTGCTCTAAACGGGCTTGCTCTGCATTTAGATGGGTTGTTGCCTTTTTTGTTTTTGAGTTACGTTATGACGAGCAAAAAAAGGCGAACAGATGCCCGTCTGGCGACAAGGCAGGTTCGCTCTTTATTTATTTTGTCATCCTGAATTTATTTCATCAGTATCATTTTCTTTGTTTGTGCAAAATTATCGGTCTGTAGTTTGTAATAGTAAATGCCGCTAGTAAATCCTGACGCATTAAAATTAACTTCATAGCTTCCAGCTTCCTTATTTTCATCAACAATTGTTAAAACATCCTCGCCGATTGAGTTAAATATTGCAATTACAACATTTGATTTTTCAGGGATAACAAACTGAATAGTAGTTGAAGGATTAAACGGGTTTGGATAATTCTGTAGTAAGGTAAATTTACCTGGCGGGTTTATTTCAATTACCTGCTCAAGTTCAAAATATTCATTAGTGCCGTCATAATCTATTTGATTTATCCTATAGCTGTAAGTTCCAGCCGGAACATCCTTATCTGAAAATGTATAATTATGAATTTCTGTAGTGGAACCGTTACCACTTACAAAACCGATTTCACTCCACTCATTATTTCTGTGCATTCTCTCAACACCAAATCCGGAATTGTTAAGCTCTGTTGCGGTTTGCCAGAAAAGTGTAACATCGTTTTCATTTACAGATGCACTGAAGCTTGAAAGCTCTACAGGCACAGTAAGGGTTACGGTAGTGGAATCCCATCTCCGTGAGGGATTTTTATATCCCGCGTTTATAAGATAAACTCCCGGCGTAGGTGCAGTTAAAATGAACGGGTTGCTGGTTGTTGAATTTATAACATCCACAACATTACCATTGTTATCCACAAGTTCTCCGCCTACTTTACTAGTTGTACCCGAAACGGTAACCTCAATATTTAAAGAATCAATAAGTGAAAATGAAACAATACCATCGGAAAATGTGTGGCATCCTGAACCCGCGCAACCGGGGCTTGATCCGTTGATTGACGGTTCGGATAGAATAAACTCGCCTTTTTCTACCTTCAGTTTTCCAAACATTTTTTTATACCTATG
>CBEPPX010000611.1:0-1735 GCA_965511205.1 uncultured Ignavibacteriales bacterium
AATTTAATAAAGTTTCAGGATTTGTTTTATTGGTGATATAGAGCAACTATTTCTTTTTTAAAAGGAACTCTGCATTTCTTTTAATACCTTTTATCTTTGTTCTTTTTACAGGACTGAGTTTGAATTTTTCTCTAAAATCAGTTTCATTCATTTTCAGAACTTCTTCCAGGTTCATTTCTTTAATTTTGGGGTAAAGAAAATCTTTAATGTGAGTAGGGCTGGAGAATTTTTTATTCCAGGGACAAACATCCTGGCAAATATCACAACCGAAAAGCCAGCCATCAAATTTTCCGATAAATTTTTCGGAGATTTCACCCTTGTTTTCAATGGTTAAATAGGAAATGCATTTATTAGAATCCACAACATAATCAGAAACTATTGCATCTGTTGGGCAAGCATCAATACAAGCAGTGCAGTTTCCACAGAAATCTGGGATCTGTTCTGTGTAATCAAAAACTGAGTTGGTAATTATATTCGCAATGAATATCCAACTGCCAATTTCCCTGTTTATAATATTTGAATGTTTTCCCATCCAACCGATGCCTGCTTTTGCTGCCCAGGCTTTATCCAATACAGGACCTGTATCTATGTATGAAAGAGATTCAAAACCAGGATCGCAATCCTTAAGTTCGTCTTCAAATTCATCCAGCATAGCCCATATAATTAAATGATAATCTTTTCCCCAGGCATACCTGGATATTTTCCCATAAGAATCATCCTGTGAGTAGTTTTCATCCCTGTAGTAATTAACCGCAAGCGATATAACACTTTTTGCCGTGGAATGAATTTGAGATACATCTTTTCGCTTCTCCCTGTTCCGTTCCATATATTCCATCGTTGCGTGGTAACCACTTTTCAGCCATTGCTCTAAGTTATCAGTTTCAACATTTAATTCTTCAGCTTTTGCAAAACCAACAAGATCAAAGCCGGTAGCTTTCGCTTTCTGAATTACTAATTCATTTGTGAGTTTCATCTGGTTGAGTGATTACCAATTCAACTTTTTCTGTTTAACTTTGATATAAACAGCATCGCCAACTAATTTTACCTTATAAGTTTCCAATCCATTACTGCCCGAAGGTTTTTTACCTGTTTCAATATCGAACTTCCAGCCATGTGATGGACAAACTACGCAATTGTCTTCCAGGAAACCTTCGAATATAAGCGCAGTGTGCTGATGCGGGCAGATATTACTTAATGCGTGAACTTTACCATCAATCTTAAAGAGCGCAATTTCAACATCATCAATTAAGAATCTTTTACCTCTACCATCCTGCAGGTTATCAAGAGAGCATACCTTCTGGTAGCTCTCATCTTCAAGCTTTTTCAAAATTTCTGAATGTTTTATCAACTCGTATTCCTTTATCAGTATGTTTTACTGTTGCAAATGCAATTTCCGGATCGTGCCCGAAAAAGAGGAGCCAGTTCTCATCAGCTGCCTGTTGTAATAATATTGCTTTTTCTTTCATTGTTAAAAGCGGTTGAAGATCGTAACCCATTATGTAAGGAATGGGAATGTGCGAAAGAAAAGGCAGAAGATCGCAGCAGTAAACTAAAGTGTTTGCTGAATCGGATATCTTCAACATCTGCTGTCCGAATGTATGACCATTGATTACCATAAAGTCGATTTCATCATCAAGGCAGGCATTACCAATTGTAAAACTTAAAACACCTTCTTCAAACAATGGAACAAAATTACTTTTTATATAACTTCCTTTATCTCTATCCGATGGCTGAA
>CBEPPX010000612.1:0-1735 GCA_965511205.1 uncultured Ignavibacteriales bacterium
GTACAAGATGCCGGAACTTATGAAATGGAATTCAATGCAAGTAGTCTCAAACACGGGACTTACTTCTACAGAATTGAATCAAAAGAATTCAACAAGACAAGAGAGATGATACTGTTGAAATAAAAAAAATTATAAACAAAGAATTACATAAACTAAATCAAGGAGGAAGCAATGAAAAATTTATTTACTATTCTATTCTTTGTCGTCACCCTATTTCCCACATACCCGCAGGTTACAATTCACGTACCGGGTGATCAGCCCACTATACAAGCCGGTATAGATGCAGCACAAAATGGAGATATGGTTTTAGTTGATGACGGAACATATATTGAAAACATCAACTTTATCGGTAAAGCAATTACAGTAGCCAGTAATTTTATTATAAATGGAAATACAAACCATATCAACAACACTATTATTGATGGCAGCCAGCCCAACCATCCTGATAGTGGGTCAGTAGTATTTTTTATCTCCGGAGAAGATACTACTTCTATTCTTTGTGGATTTACAATTACCGGTGGGACAGGTACGCCTTCATTTGTGGGCGCTCCGAGATTAGGAAGAGTTGGGGGTGGTATTTTTATAGCGGATGTTGGTGCTAAAATAAGCCATAACTATATATTTAATAATACTGTTACAGATTCATTTGCAGTAATTGGTGGAGGTTTAGCAGCTTTTTCACCCTTCTCTAATTCATTTGTCATTATTGAAGATAATATTTTTGACTCGAATTCTTGCCTTAGAAGTGTTGCCGCCTCAGAAGGAGGGGGAATGTTCATTTATACCAAGGCAAGAGTTTGCAATAATATTTTTAGCAATAATGTTGTTTCTTCTGATTCAGGGGAAGCATTTGGCGGAGGATTTGTGGCTGGTTTTAATTTAGATTCTGTTCTCATATATAATAACCGAATAATAAATAATAAAGTCGAGACTGGGATTATAACAAATCCCATAATGGATAGAGCAATGGGTGGAGGTTTTGTTTTGTGGAATGATAGCACAGCCTTAATCCGTATGATAGGAAACGTTATAGCATATAACGAAGTAAGCTCATCGAACTATACTGTCGGAGCTGGCGGATATTTTGAACTTATAAAGGGGGATGTCATATTTGCCAATAATCTTCTCTATGGCAATCATTATAGCGGATCAGCATCTTGTTACGGAAGCTCCCTGAGTATGAGAAAGGCTAAAGTTAGTATTATCAATAACACAATAACCGGTAATGAGCCATCAATAAACGGTACGCTGAGCATTGATCTTGATGATTCTTCATTGGTAACGAATAATATTCTATGGGGAAATAGCGCAGGAACTAATCAGCCCGAAATTTATGTTAGGGCAGGTAACTCCCCTGATATCATTTACTCCGATGTTCAAGGCGGTTGGACAGGTATGGGAAATATAAATTTAAATCCAGAGCTAATGGATACGATATTAACTACCGGTGATACTCTTTTTGCAATCTTGTCCATTGGTTCTCCCTGTATCGATGGCGGTAACCCAGATTCTTTATTTAATGATCCGGAAGATCCAATTAACCCAGGCTATGCACTCTGGCCCTCAATGGGCACTGTTCGAAATGATATGGGCGCTTACGGTGGTCCGAGAGCGACAAGCTGGATAATTACCGATGTTGATGATGACAGTAAATTAATAAATGATATTCCGGTTGGTTTCCAATTAAATCAAAACTACCCCAATCCCTTTAATAATTCTACTGTGATTAAATATT
>CBEPPX010000613.1:0-1729 GCA_965511205.1 uncultured Ignavibacteriales bacterium
TTACCAAAAAGGATTACTTTGAAGTATTTAGTAATTATTTGGGAATTACTAATGTAATCTGGTTAGGGAAGGGAATAGAGGGTGATGATACGCACGGGCACGTTGATGACCTGTGCAGGTTTGTTAATGAGGAAACTGTTGTCTTAGCGCGGGAAGAAAATTCTTCTGATGAAAACTATCATCTGTTAAAAGAGAATAAAGAGCGATTGCAAAATTTAAATTTGCCAAATGGTAAACGATTAAATGTGATTGATTTGCCTATGCCTTCACCGGTAATTTTTAAAGGGCAGCGATTGCCAGCAAGCTATGCCAACTTCTACATTTCAAACTATGCCGTTTTGGTTCCCACTTTTAATGATCCAAAAGACAGGATTGCTCTTGGAATTTTATCAGAATTATTTCCTGATAGAAAAATTATTGGCATACAATCTGTGGATTTAGTTTGGGGAATGGGAACAATTCATTGTCTTACTAAAGAGCAGCCAAAATAATGTTAAATACACTACATTTTTAACTATTACTATTTCAAAAGGATCATTTTTTTAGTTTCAATATATTCACCGGCCTTTAGCTGGTAGAAATAAACTCCACTTGGAAGAGCAGATGCTTTGAATTCAATTTCAAAAGTTCCAACAGGTTTTTCTTCGTTAACCAAAACTACTATTTCATTTCCCAGAATATCGTAGACTTTAATTGTGACAAATTCTTGCTGAGGAATTTGATAACTGATTGTTGTGCTCGGATTAAATGGATTTGGATAATTTTGATCTAATTTAAAATCTGATACAATAATATCATTTTCTTCATCAATACCAGAAGGAAAATCTCCAGTATATTTAACTATGTAACCATTACTAAAGCCAAACCATTTGTTATTAAGTTTATCAACATAAACTGAATGGACCACAGAATTTTCAACCTCATCGAAAGGTACAACCAAATCTGTAAAGGTTGTATCATTAAAAGCGAGTATTCTTGGCCCTGTATTTCCAAGTGGCCAAATTGAGAACCATTTTATATTTCTATTATCGATATCAAATTGATAAGCTGAATGCGCAGAAGTTTTTATATTATCATAGGGTAGCCAAGTTGTATCATTAATTATTTTTAGAACTTGATACCCCCATGTATCTCCAAACCAAACGGTTCCGTCTGTTCCTATAGCAACCGTTAATAAATATTGGAACGGAGGAGCAGGAAGAGTATTCCAAAAATACCAGTTGCCTGCATTAAACCTACCGGCACCATAGTAATTTGAGAACCAAAGATTGTTCTGCCCATCAAACTTTATCGACAATATATCCGGCCAAACTAGTAGCGGGGAGTTTAAATCATCATAAGCTATCCAATTTACACCGTCATATTTGGCAAGTCCACCTGCGCAACCAATCCATACATTATTATTATCGTCAACCCTTACACAGTTAGCGTTGTTGAACTGCGGAGTTCTGGTTACTATTTCTCTCATATTAAAATAAATCCAGTTTACACCGTTAAATTTTACTAAACCCGTGTCCTGGGTCGCTATCCAGATGTTACTATCCTGATCACAATCAATACTGTAGAGTGGGTAATCAGTTGGGAGTTGATATATAGGATTAGAAGTTGAATCGACTTTACCAAGTTGACCATCACGGTTGCCGAACCAGATACTTCCATCATAGTTTTCAGTTAGTGAGAATATATCTGAATTATCTCCGGAATAATACAATTTCCATTCTGGAGATTG
>CBEPPX010000614.1:0-1726 GCA_965511205.1 uncultured Ignavibacteriales bacterium
TCACGGGGCTCCTGATCATATAAAAGATTTTGATGCTTCACTAATTGAGAGTAGAAGAATTGTAACCGGGCAGCATTGTTACGGCTGCACAGCTGGTGCGGGTTCGAGCTGCGGTGGGGCAACAGCGTAGCAAGTTACACTTCATTTAATTGTATCAGCACATTTTGGCAATTGAATCTTTTCATCCATAATTTAATCTAACTAGGTAAACCTATTTATAATTTATTATGGTTAATTAATTGATTAGTGAAAATAAAGATCATTGGTACGATGGATTATTTTATGATTACTTCATAGCACCAAACCAGGATAATGCATTTCGGCTTTCAAAAAATCTTATCACTAAAGATTCCTCCGTGATTGATGTGGGCTGTGGTACGGGCAGACTAGCATTCCAGCTAAAAGACATCTGCAGCCGGGTAGATGGGGTTGATCTTTCGCTTCGAAATATTAATGTTGCAAATAAAAAACTTAGCAAAACAAAATCAGTAAACATTCAGTTTCACCATTCCGATGCTGGAAAATTCCTAAAAGATAATTCAAATAAATTTGATTACGCGGTTATGTCATACGTTATTCATGAGATGGATGAAAGCATCAGGTTGAATATTTTAAATACACTCGCTGCTCATGTTAATAAAATCATCCTTGTTGATTATTTAGCTCCAAAGCCGGAAGGATTTAGGAAACAGCTTAACGAAGTTGTAGAGTTTTTGGCAGGAAGTGATCATTATAAAAATTATAAAACTTATATAAAAAACGGTGGGATAAATTTTCTTGCAGCACAAGGTGGATTCAATATTATTAAAGAAATTAAAAATACCCCGATATCCAGTCATATCGCCGTTTTACAAAAAGAAGATTAATTCTATAATATGAAAAAAAATATTAATCTGTTATGGTAATAAAAGAATTAATATCTCGCATAAAAAAGGAAGCTTGCTTAAAGATAGATGAAAAAGAACTGGAACTGCTGCTAAGTAAGTGTAAAGTTGTAAAAGAAAAAGATACTTTGATTTCCGGTAAATTAAGATTACTAAATTATCAGAATAATTTACTCATACAGGAAAAAAGCAATAAGGGTGAATTGCTAATCAGGTTTATGCAAAACAAAGCTGAAGCAAATAAATTTATTGATGAAAGATTGGAAATCTATGACAGGATGTGGGATGGCTGTGGCTGTAAAGTAGATTATTATAAGTAGTTACGAGCCCTGATGTTTTTCAGTATTCCTTATAGAATTGAAAAATTTAAAACCTTATTTTATTAAATAATCACTCCCGCTTAATATTATTCTTTCTTACATTTAGAAATAAATCTAATCTGTTATTTCTGATTATATCAATTTCACAGGTGCAATGATATGAAATCAAAAATAATTGAAAAAACATGCAAAGAAATTTTATCGCTCGCCGGTATTGAGGTGAATGGACCAAATCCGTGGGACATTCAAGTTCACAACAATGATTTTTACAAACGTGCTCTAACAGAAGCGGAACTTGGGATTGGAGAATCCTACATGGATGGCTGGTGGGAATGTGAAAAAATTGATGAACTGATTTTCAGAATAATCCGTGAGCGTTTAGACGAAAAGGTAAAAAGAAAATTATCAATTATCTTTAAAATTCTCCTGGCAAAAATATTTAATCTTCAAACTAAAAAAAGAGCTTTTATAATTGGTGAAAAGCATTACGATTTAGGAAACGATCTTTTCCGGAATATGCTT
>CBEPPX010000615.1:0-1723 GCA_965511205.1 uncultured Ignavibacteriales bacterium
TAAAACTAATCTCGTTAATCATACAAACTTTGGATTGGGATTATTAATATGGATTTTCTCTTTTCATCGTTTCTTTACGTAAGAAAAGACAAATTAATTCATTTCCCCAACCCCTGCTTATTAGCATAGGCGGGGGTTTTTATTACTTGCCAATCGTTAACCATTCGTTGCTTCTAACAAATAATATTATCAAATTGTATTTACAAATATTCTCTATGCTTTAGGACGATGTTGTGGAACCGACTACAATACTCATCAGGATATTCTCACAATATTCAATACCTATAATGTTTAGGGCACTTCTTAATATTAATATTTAGGAGACAGTTATGAAAAAAATGTCTTTACAATTTGTTGCAATTCTTTTGATCCAATTAACAACATTTGCTCAAAATCCTGAGTTACTACTTGACATTCAAGTTGGTTTAGAAGGTTCGTCCCCCAGATACTTTACCGAGGTCAATGGGACTCTATTTTTTACTGCTGATGACGGAATAAATGGAACCGAACTCTGGAAAACCGATGGCACTGTTAATGGAACAGTTATGGTCAAAGATATTTATGTTGGCTCAGATAATTCTGCTCCGAGTATACTAACAAATATCAACGGTAAACTATATTTTAAAGCCGCTGATAACACGCACGGAAGAGAAGTATGGATAAGTGACGGTACTGAAACGGGCACAGTTTTATTAAAAGATATAAAACCTGGAACCAATAGTGGGAGCCAATTTACATCAGAATTTTTCTACCATAACGGATTATGCTATTTTACTGCCGATGAAGGCACTAACGGTTCAGAATTGTGGAAAACTGATGGAACAGAGCTTGGTACTGAAATGGTTAAAGATATATATCCTGGTTCAACCCGCTCCTTACCCCATAGTTTCCATTTAATAAATGGCTTTGTTTTATTTCAAGCTGATGAGCCAAGTTACGGCAGGGAATGGTGGATAACCGATGGAACGGGACCAGGAACAGTTTTACTCAAGGATATAATTACTGGGACAAGTGGGTCTGATCCACATTCTTTGATTGAGTTTGATGGAGCACTTTACTTTGAGGCTAATATGGGCGGTGGTGATACTCAAGTTTGGAAAACAGATGGCACACAGGGTGGGTCAGTTTTTGTTTTTGATATAAATTCAAATTATGAAGATCTCCGTTCATTGATGATAGAGATGGATGGAAAATTATTTTTTAGTGGAAGCAACAATGGCGAGGACTTTGAACTTTGGAGTAGCGATGGATCTGCGGCTAATTTAGTAAAAGATATTTGGGTTGGTACTACCGGATCATTTCCTGGTGAATTTACTATTTTTAATAATCTACTCTATTTCGGAGCTGATGACGGTGTGCTGGGCGAAGAACTATATAGCTCTGACGGAACCGAAAATAATACGGTTATTGTAGAAGATTTATTGTCAGGTCCTCAAGGAATGGAGCCGGAAGATCTTTTTGTTTTGGGAAAACTATTATTTTTCACAAATGGCAGCGATCACCCAACTTATGGTTATTATGAATTATGGGCAACCAATGGATTACCGAATGGCTCATTCTTAGTTAAGGATTTTTATCCTGGAACAGGTGACGGCGATGCATCATACTTTACATTTATGGGCGACACGGTTTACTTTCAAGCCGATGATGGTGTGACAGGTAGTGAATTGTGGATGTTGCCATTACCAGATTCGGGTTTTACACAAGTTAAAACAGAAATATT
>CBEPPX010000616.1:0-1722 GCA_965511205.1 uncultured Ignavibacteriales bacterium
TTCCTGTTGAATTTGACACTTTAACGTATCAATCTATTTACGACACAACAAAAACATTTGCAAGGCAGGATAAAGCGCCTGATAAATGGCTAATGAATGGAAAAAGTACAGGTGATGTTACATCAGTTTACCAGCTTGGTTTTAATGTTGTTGAAAATTCTGTGAAAGTTTTGCTTAACGGGAGGGAGTTGGCTTCGGGAACGGATTATATAGTTGATTATAATATCGGGCAGTTAACAATTAGGAATGAAGCGGCGCTTGTACCGGGCGCAGATCTTAAAGTTACTTACGAACAGAATGATCTCTTCCAGCTTGCCTCAAAAACTCTTTTAGGTGCAAGAGGATTATATGAATTTTCAGATAAAACACTCCTCGGTTTTACGGTTATGAATCTTAATCAGCAGACTTTAAGTGATAAAGTAAGAATTGGGGAAGAACCATTGAGTAATACAATATATGGTGTAGATTTTAAGACATCTGCTGAACTGCCGTTCCTTACAAAAGCTCTGGATTATGTTATATCTACGCGCGAGATGTCCAACTTCACTTTTTCCGGTGAGTATGCTTACATGTCTCCCGATCCGAATACCAAGAAAAGTACAATCGCTTCTGACGAAGGGAAAAGTATTGCATATATTGATGACTTTGAAGGAGCAAAAAGAATAATTCCTGTGGGTGTTGGCTACACTGGTTGGAAAGATACAAGTCCACCCGAAGATCTGCCTTTTCTTCTAGGGCTTGACAAGCAACAAAGAATGCCTTTTAAAGCTAAAAGTTTCTGGTTTACAGTTACACCATCAGATGTAACCGTAGAACAGATTTTTGGGGACAGGAAGCAGGTTGCAAGGGAAGACCAGCAAGTAACTGTGCTGGATTATGTCTTTATGCCCGATACGCCAGGAACTAATAACACGGAACCTGAATTAAATGATCCTGCTTTAACCTGGGGAGGTATGCAAAAGATATTGTCTTCAACGGCAAACAACCTTATAGAACAGAACATTGAGTTTGTTGAGTTCTGGATGAAAATTGTAGATGCCCCGGATAGTGTTTCTCTCTACCTCGATATGGGGCTTATTAGTGAGGATATGATACCTAACAATTTACTCGATACTGAAGATAAAAACGGGAATGATGCGATGGAAGAGGGAGAAGATACCGGTATTGATGGCGAGTTTGATGAACAGGAAAGAATTACACATAATAGTACAAAATCGGATCCCAGTGGAGATAATTTTGCATTTGTTCAAACTTCCGGTCAATTCAGAGATGATTACTTTAATATTAACGGCACTCAGGGCAACGCAGTATTAACAGATGTTGGTTTGCTGCCGGATACCGAAGATCTTAACCGTAATGGTAATCTTGATCCTGTTAATAGCTATTTTAGGTATGAGATTCCACTTAATACAGATACCACAACTAATCCTTTCATTTCGGGAGGTGGACTGGGTGATGGTAAATGGTATTTATACAGAATTCCAATTAAAGATACTTCATCAATAGTCGGCAATCCAACTTTTGCAAATGTAGAAACAATCCGGCTTTTTATACAAGGTTCTGATTCTATTATACATTTCAGAATTACTGATTTTAACCTTGTAGGAAGCCAATGGCAAAAACTGGTATCCGAAGATACGGTACTTTCAATTTCTGTTGTTAGTCTCGAGGAAAGCCAGGATTACCAAAGCCCGCCGGGAGTTTTCCAGGAAAGAGATAGAA
>CBEPPX010000617.1:0-1720 GCA_965511205.1 uncultured Ignavibacteriales bacterium
TAGTGGCAAAAGATATAAAATTTTCTTATCATTTATAAGAAAAAACTAATATTTTTGATTGCAAATTTGGAAAGGAAATCCCATCAAAGTTCGAATTCGTTTAATTTTAATACATTTTGAAATGTATTCTATTAAAACCAGATATGGTATGGTATTTAATCGATGATATTCTAGTAAAATAATTAAAGTACGAATCCCAGTATTTTTTTTCTGATGAGGAGACAATGCCAACTCAAAATCGCCGCGATTTTTTTAAAACAGCTGCATTTATTGGAGCTAGTGCCGCAAGTATTTCATCTGTACCAACCAAAGCTGCAACGCCTGAAAAGCTGTCCGAAAATAGAATGGGTGTCCTTGTTGATACAACAGTTTGTATCGGTTGCCGAAATTGCGAATGGGCTTGTAAGGAAGCTCATAATTTGAAGACTGATTCTTTAAATACTTACAGCGACCGTTCAGTTCTGGATAAAAAAAGAAGACCAGATGAATACGCTTTAACAGTAGTTAATGAGTATAGCAATCCCAAAAATCAATTACTTCCAACAGATGTAAAAGTTCAATGTATGCATTGTGATGAACCAGCATGTGTATCTGCCTGCATAGTTGGTGCATTTACTAAACAGGAAAACGGTGCAGTAACCTGGGATAGCAGCAAATGCATCGGTTGTAGATATTGCATGATTGCCTGTCCTTTCCAGGTTCCCGCATTTGAATATTCCAAAGCTTTAGAACCTAAAATAATGAAATGTGATTTCTGTTTTGACAGAACAAAAGAGGGTAAACTTCCTGCTTGCGTGGAAATATGCCCTGCTGAAGCCCTCACCTACGGCAAAAGGGAAGATCTAATTAAAATTGCTCACGATAGAATAAAAAAACAACCAGATAGATATTTTAATCATGTTCTTGGTGAGCATGAAGTAGGAGGCACATCGTGGCTTTATTTGGCTGGGCAGGATTTTACAAAGCTTGACTTTCCGGTTCTCGGCGAAGCCCCGGCACCAGGTGTTACGGAATCTATTCAGCATGGAATATTTGCTTACTTTATTCCTCCAATAGCCCTGTATGCATTACTTGGTGGTGTTATGTGGCTAAATAAAAATAGGAATAAACCGGAGGAAGAGCTTTAATGGATTTTTTAATGAGACCAACTCCGATTAATAAAAAGTTTATAACCCCTGGTGTTATTATCCTGATTTTATTGGCAATTAATGCTCTCGTGTTTCTTGCTATTCGATTCATATTTGGTTTAGGCACGATGACTAATTTGTGTGATCAACATCCCTGGGGAATTTGGATTGCTATTGATGTAGCAACAGGAGTTGCGTTGGCTGCCGGTGGATTCACAAGTGCTGCATTAGGTCACATTATTCATAAAGAAAGATATCATGTTATACTCCGCCCTGCATTATTAACGGCTATGCTAGGATATACTTTTGTTGCTATCGGAGTGTTCGTTGATTTAGGTAGATATTATTCCATTTGGCATCCACTAATAATGTGGAACGGAACTTCACCACTGTTTGAAGTTGGTATTTGTGTGATGATTTATGCAACTGTACTCTATATAGAATTCATTCCAATTGTAACTGAAAGATTTATTGGTAAGGTAAAATGGAAAGGAATTTTATCCAAACCTGTCGATTCATTTTTACGTTTTCTTGATCGTGGATTGGAAAAAACAATGTTCATCTTCATCATTGCAGGAGTTGTGCTATCAACC
>CBEPPX010000618.1:0-1698 GCA_965511205.1 uncultured Ignavibacteriales bacterium
ATAGGTTCTCCAGAGTGGCTGGTTGATATGTACTTTAGCAAAGCAGAGTTTACCGCTAAAGCAAATTATTTTACCGGCGCGATGATAGAGGAGGTAAATGAACCTACTATTGGTGAAGAACTTAACGGAATTGCCAGCGTATCCCACCGTGAACTTCTATCTGAAAATATGAAGAAAGTTTTTGCAGTTGAAGTTAAACCTGATGAAGGCATAGTTGATTTTTATTGTTACATGTTGGAAACAAACGAAGGTTGGAAAATAGAAGCAGTAAGAAGGTTCTTATTACCAGGTTTTATTTACAGTGTAAAAGATTCTCTCTCACAAATTACAAATCTTTCTCCTTCAGATATTGATTTGTTAAAACTTATTAACCTGTTAACAAGCAGTGATGAGGAATTAAAAATATATTTGCAGGATAACGTAAATGATTTTTACAAACTTGTGCTGTATATAAAAGATGAGGATACTAAAAATATTCAAAATATGTTAAGCGGCATAAACATTGATGCAGTTTACCAGGATGATAAATTTCCCGGGTGCATTTTTTTACAGATAGGAGCATTTGATAAAACTGAGATGGGATATTTTTACAGCGGGGAAAGTTCTTCGTTGCCAAAAATTTCGCCAAGCCGATTTATATACATTGAAGAAATCTTACCCAAATGGTATATATACCGCGTTATATAGAATTATTGTTTGATATTCCTTTTCTTAATGATTTTTCAATAGATTTTTTAAAGCTCTGAAGGTTTACAGGCTTCTGGAAGACAAATTCAATTCCAAGTTCAAGGTAATCCTGTGCTACATTCCTCTCAATCTTTCGGCTTAAAACCAGTACCGGGAGGGTGATTAACAGGTTTGCTTTAATAAGTTCCTGTACAAAATCATATCCATTCAATTCAGGCATTTGATGCTCTGTAATAACTAATGCGGGTGGAGAGACGGAAATCATTTCAAGTGCTTCTTTGCCATTGGAAGCAACCTCCACGTTATATTCCGGCGTAATGTTTTTAAGAATTTTAGAGTAAAGCAGGCGGTCGGTTTTGTTATCATCAACAATTAAAATGCTTGCAGAAGCAGTGGGCAGTGTAAACTTAAACTCTGAACCTTTACCGTATTCACTTTCCACCCAAATCTTTCCGCCATGTTTTTCTATAATATCTTTTACTAATGATAGACCTAAGCCGCTTCCTTTTTCACCACTGGTTCCTTCGGAAGTAAATTTTGTATCAACACTAAAAAGCTTATTAATATTTTCCTGTTTAATGCCTCGCCCGCTATCCTTAATAGAGAATTCTACAAATCTTACAGTTCCTGATGGCTTAACAAAAACTGTAACTTTATCATCCTTGCTGGTAAATTTAATTGCATTTGATAAAAGGTTATTGAAAACCTGTTCAATTAAATGTTTATCAACAAAGATAAAGTAATCATTACCAACGGTTGAGTGAACATTTATCCCTTTTTGAAACGACATTCCTGATAATGTATTAATCGATTTTTCGATAATTGATTTAGCTTGGATCTTTTGCGGTTCAAACTTTACTCTTCCTGTTTGCAGCCTTGTCCAGTCAAGTAGAGAATTAACAAGCGATAACATTGAGTTGGAAGATTCTTTTATAAAATTGATATACTGTGTACGTTCCTCTTTACTAAGCGATTCATCATTTGAGAGCAGTTCGGTAAAACCTAAAATTG
>CBEPPX010000619.1:0-1693 GCA_965511205.1 uncultured Ignavibacteriales bacterium
GAAGTGTAAACCTGATAGTTGTAGCAGGGTTAAACGGGTTTGGATAGTTTTGCATAAATGTAAATTCCGTCGGTCCTTTTACATCAACTTCTGTTTCGGGGCTGTAAGCAAATGTTCCGTCAAAATCAATTTGCTTTAACCTGTAAAGATATATTCCGGGTTTGCTGATTTTTTCTTTAAAGATATAATTCGTTCTTTCTGTTGTGGTACCGAAACCATCAACAAAACCAACATTATTCCAACTCGTTTGACTATTGATATTTGAATTTTCACTTTTCTCAACTTCAAATCCCATATTGTTGGTCTCACTTGCAGTTTGCCACTTAAGAACCACTTTATCTCCCTCACTTTCAGCAGTGAACGAGACAAGCTCCACAGGAATTACAGCAATAGCTTCAATTGCATCAAGATCAAAGCCAGCATTTGGTGCTACAGAAGTTCCATCTCCATCATCTACAATTCTAATAAATTGTGCGTTCGCTAGACCTGATGTTGCTAGATCGAATTGAGTTGTACCATTTCCGGTTCCCAATAATAGCCATGGGCCATCAATAGTCTGACCAGCATAGCAAAAATATCCCTCGGGTGAAGTATCACCCTCATGTACGGTAAAATCCGAACCTGTAAAATCAGGAATAGGATACTGCATGTCCAATACACACCAGCCATTTTTTCCAATAGAATAGTTAATGTTATCCGGTTCTCCAATTACCGCCGGTGTTAATCCTTCGTCGGAGAAATTATTGTTTGGAATTTGAGATGCGGCAAATTTGTAAACATAATGCCCTCCTCCAGACTGAAGCTGAAAATCCGTAACTGTGGAGTTGTTGGAAGTAACAACTACATTATTAACAGTTTGGCTCTGATACCCGTTAGCAACTACTGTAATTGAATAAGTACCGGGCAATACATATTTATGATAATCTCCTGCAGTTGGGTCAGTATAAGTTGGATAATAGTTGTTTACAAAAACTGATGCTGTTACCGGATCACCTGTCAAAGCATCCGTTACAATTCCTTCAAGACCATATCCTGCATATTCGATCATTGCAATCATTGAAGGATAGTTACGGTTGTAGTAAAGCATTATCTCGGATGCCGGCGGCTGCTTGCTGTAGGAAATCTCCATTGTCCATGCAACAGAACCCATCATCGCATAGTTACCATCTTTAGTGCTGCCATTGATGCCATACATTCCATTATAGCCCTGACCAAATTGTAAATTAGAGTACCCAGAAACAGACGAGTAAAGTCCCGCTAATTGAATTGTATGATTCCAATCGAGTGGTTGATCAGGACGGTAACTCCATGGACAGGAAATATATTCGGTACCGCTGTGATAAGTTGTATGAACAACAAACTGATTTGAATACATACAGCTTCTTAAATTTTTTGATTCAATCTGTGAACAAGGACCTGAGCTTCCTCCCCACCCATCCCACATATACGCCCAGTCGCGGTTCAAATCTACGCCATTTGCATTATAGCGAGACATGCTGTTTCTGCCATCGGGATTAACCATTAAGTATAACCAGATCTCCCGTGTATTAACCAGGTTGGTAACTGTAGGATCTGTTCCGTATTGTAAGCAAAGATCACGAGCGAATCTAATTATATTTTCAGGTCCGCCAATTTCATCACCATGAATCCCACCATCAAACATAACTTCGGGCTCCGGTTCATCAACATTAAC
>CBEPPX010000620.1:0-1691 GCA_965511205.1 uncultured Ignavibacteriales bacterium
AATTCTACATTAGGAATAATTGATACATCTTTTACAGGTTTGAAATCCACTCCTGCAACAATAAAAGTTGATTTCGCAGTTGGATCAAAAGGAATAAAATCGATATCATCGCCATCAGGATTCGGGTCAAACGTTTTATCAACTCTCGCAAATAAAGAAAACTGCTCAGATAAATTTCCTCCAAGGAAAATTGAAGCAACTCTTAATTTCTCATCGGTATTCTCCGCTTGCTGTCGTGTCTGGTCAGAATACTGAATACCAGCCCAAAATTGTTCAATTGAATAACTTAGAAAGGCTTGCCATGTGTACCAATCTGTATTTCCGCTCTTATCCGCATAATCTCCGTAAACTTCAAAAATCCACTCCTTAGATGGATACAATCCAATTGAGAGCATTCCCGATTTTCCTTTATCAATTTCCTCTTTATTGCTGGAGCCGTTTGATAACATCAGATGATATTTAACTATTCCGTCGTCATCAAATTTACCCAATATTGATAAACCAAATTCTCTTGAGCTCGCCATCTTTTGTATATCGAGTGGGGTTTTTTCCACAGATCTATAGCTCCAAATTTTTTCAATAACTGCAAAGGTTGGTGGAGGTGATATTCCCAGGATAAATTGTACCTTATCTAGTTTATATTTTAACCAGGCGTCTTTTACTACTGGCGTCATAGCATCTTTTGACTTAAAATCACCTTCGTTAGCCATTTCAAATCTTAACCGTGTTGAGAAATTGCTGTTTATTTTATAGTCATAGGATAGATAAATTCTTCTGAACCAAAATCCGTGTTTATCTAAAATATCGGATCTATGATTTTTTGTTATGTGATAGTAATCTCCAAATGCATAACCACTAAAGTTGCCTCCACTTTCATCCTTATCTTGTGCAATAATTGTAATGCCAAAAAATAAAATGACAAATAGTATTAAGGTTTTAATCATCCTAATTCCTTTAAAATAAATATATTAAATTATCTAATTCGCGTAATAACAAACCAAAGTTTATATCCCGTTAAATAAATGTTTGATTTTGCATTTCATATATAAAAACAATTCGGTAGCAATATCAAGAGAGAAGAAAGCCGATTTCATTTGTTAACAATTATTTAACATTGCTGCCTTGTTGAAACAATTCATTTCTTTGTAGATTGCACAAGTGATAGTAATGATATTAATTCATAAGTAAGCACAAATTTCATTGAGCATTATATTCTTAAATAAATTACTGACAGCCAATTAATTAATGCAAACCGTTAAGGAATTCTTTAATAAATACCCAAACCTTATTGCTGCTGTTAAGCTGGTAATATTCCTTTATCTTTTTTTCTTATCTCTTCAAATGATGGGGGATTCATTAAAACTTTTCGGCAAGGAATTTTCTGAATCCCTGATAGCTACAACTACTAATCCATTAGTTGGTCTTTTTATAGGAATACTGGCTACTTCGATTATACAAAGTTCTTCATCAACAACTTCAATTGTTGTTGGGATGGTTGCAGGAGGAGCGTTAACGATTGATACAGCAATTCCTATAATTATGGGCGCAAATATTGGCACATCTGTAACTAATACAATTGCTTCTCTACCTCAAATTAACAGGAGCAATGAATTCAAACGTGCGTTTTCTGCAGCAACTGTCCACGATTATTTTAATTTACTCGCAGTATTAATAATATTTCCCCTGCAATA
>CBEPPX010000621.1:0-1689 GCA_965511205.1 uncultured Ignavibacteriales bacterium
GTCCGCCGTAATAAATGGCTGTAGCCACACCTGCAATATTTCCAATTCCTACTGTCGCAGAAAGAGCAGTTGTAAGCGCTCTAAAGTGGTTAAGATCTCCTTCATCTTCAGGATTATCATACTTACCCATTGTAACTTTTATACCATGCCAGAAGTAACGGATTTGCGGCAATGCTAATTTTATTGTAACAAATACTCCTGTACCAACAAGCACAACAATCATTAAAGGAATTATACCAAGCGGAAGTTCTTCACTAGGAAATGTTTTGAAAAATTCAAAGTTACCAGGGAATGACCAAACTGAATCGAAGAAGGCAACTCCGCCCACTATTAGAACAACAATAATAATTGCAAAGGCTATAATACCGGCTGTACTTTTCTTCATTTACTTGTTGCTTTCAGGCTTTGTTGGCAAAAAATCGTTTTTCTCGTTAATGATTATTCAAAGAGGGCTGTAATTTTGTCTAAAATTCCTATTGATTGAAGTAGAACTACAAAAATTAAAATGGGTGCAAAGTATTTTAAAAATATTTTCCAGAATGTAATCATCCATTGATGCTCATCAAATAATTTTTCAGCGCCTTCTTTAACATTTATAATAACTTTGTCAAACTCCCAAACCCAGCCCACAAATATGGCAATCAACATACCTCCCAAAGGAAGGATTACATTGGATGCGAGGAAATCAACTAAGGCAAAAAAGTTTAATCCAAAAATCTTAAAATCTGCTAGTACATTGTATGAAAGAGCACTCGGCACACCGAGCAAAAATATAAACCCTGCAAGAACTGTAACTGCTGTATGCCTGTTCCATTTTCTTTCATCGACAAAATAAGATACAACAACCTGTAGTAAAGAAATTGATGAAGTTAAGGCAGCAATTGTCAGCAGAACGAAAAAGAGAATGGAAAAAATGTATCCACCAGGCATCTTTATAAAAACAGATGGGAGAGTGTGGAAAATTAAACCGGGTCCCGCAGCGGGATCTAATCCAACTGCAAAAACAGAAGTGAAAATCGCTACACCTGCAATAAGGGCAATTGCAGTATCAAGAATCACTATTTGCAAGGCAGAATTTGGGATGCTGTCTTTTTTAGACATATAACTACCGTATGTTAGCATCGCGCCCATTCCTAAACTGAGGGTAAAAAATGCATGACCAAGTGCGATTAAAACGGATTGAGCATCAATTTTACTCCAGTCGGGATTCCATAAAAAATCCAAGCCTGCTGATGCACCATCAAGGGTTATTCCGCGGATCATTAATATTATTAAAAGCAGAAGAAGAATTGGCATCATTATTTTGCTTCCACGCTCGATACCTTTTTGAATTCCTGCATAAACAATAACCATTGTTAAGATCATAAAGAAAGTAAAGTAGCCGAGTATCCAATAAATATTGCCTACAAGAGTATTAAAGTGGTCGGACGCTGAAGTAGATTCCGTAAACCCACTAAAGTTTCCCAGTATAGATTCAACAATATAGCCCACGGCGATTCCGGCAATTACCGCATAGAAAGAGAGAATTAGAAACCCGCCGATTACCCCCATTCCGCCAACACTTGCCCATAATTTAGAATTACTTAATTTATAAAATGCGCCCACAGGGTCTCTTTGCGTAGTTCTGCCTATAAGTATTTCTGCAATTAGAACAGGAAGACCAATTATTGCGATGCATATTAAGTAAAC
>CBEPPX010000622.1:0-1688 GCA_965511205.1 uncultured Ignavibacteriales bacterium
TGTTGGCAAACCGATATTGGTTGACAGGGAGGGGAACCCGGTTAACTAACTTATTTGTATCTATTTTTTTAAAGGGCTGTTCATTTTTTTTGCACAGCCTTTTTTTATTTTTTATGCAGAATATTATTGATAATCAATATATATCTGGTTAATTTGAAATAGCTTCTTTCGGGCTTGTAATATCTTTTTTATTAAGGCATTGTATGAAAGAATTTTTCAGTGTAAAGGAAGTTGCAAAACTTCTAAATTTAAGTACATCAGCGGTATTATATCATATTAAATCTGCTCATCTCCGTGCGCAGCAGGTTGGCAGGATTTATATTATCTCCAAAGAAGATTTTGGCGACTTCTTAAAAAAACACAGGGAGCCGAAAAAGAAAGGATCAAAATCGCAGCAGACACAGCTTAATTTTTAATTCTCACTCATCGCAAAATTCAAAAATCTCTTCTCTATATTCTACCAGTTTATCCATGCTGGTTCCTGCAATCTCTTTAATGCAGTAGCAATATGCAAACACAGTTGGGATTACTAAATTTTCATCCTTGCTGTAAAACTTATCTATCGCATCAACAATATCATCTAACGAAAGTTGATCAGACATTCCATCTTCTAATAATTTATTTACATCATTTCTGCAACTAAGATGCTCAACTTCCGGAAATCTTTCATTTACAGTTCCGTTTCTTTCCAGCATTCCACTAAGGTAATTATACTTTGCATCACTGAATGCCACAACCGGGTTTTCCAATGCCCTCCATGCATAGCCATTCTCCGCTCCCTTTGTATAGCGCTCCGGTTGAGCACAAAGAGTAAACGTAATTAGTAAGATAATACTGATTAAATAATTACTCATTTTTTTCTTCATCAAATGGTGTTATCAGCAGTTCAAAATGTTTTAGCAGACTTGCTACATCGCTCTTTATCCATTCTTCATCTTTATCTGAAAGTTCAATATCAACCACATTCAGAATATCATAACGCAATTGCAGTGTAATCGTGTTACCTTTAACAAACAGGTTGGTGTTTCTTGTAACAGTTGTTCTTTGAACTGTGCCAAGCACGTTTGTGTAAAAACTTTTATTTTCAAAGATGGGACTCTTATTTACAATGTTTGTTAAGTACTCTGTGTCAACCTCTTTATCTAACTCGTAGATGGCAGTGCAATATGTTACCAACTCTTTTAAACCGCCGCTAAGTACAACTTTCTTTTTCATTTTATTCCTCAAATAATGAATACATTAAATTTGCTCAAATATCTTTCAAAACTCAAACCTGAAAGGTGAAAACGAAATCTAAACGGTATATTTACAAAACAACAAAACGGATTGGTTATGGGCTCACATCTTCTTAGCAAATCTTCCTTTATAAAAGGTCTTCAGTGCGAGAAGCATCTTTATCTTTACAAGTATCACTACAAAGAGATGGATGAATTTTCCGAGATGCAGCAGGCAATTTTTAAAAGGGGAACAAATGTCGGGGTTCTTGCACAACAGTTATTTCCAGATGGGGAAGTTGCAACAACCGGCGAACCACCCAATTATACTAAAGGAATAAAAAATACCAGCGAACTGATTGATAAAAAAACCAAAGCAATCTATGAAGCTGCATTTCAGTTTAATGAAGTGCTTGTTATAAATGATATTATTGTGAGAGATGGAAGTAAATGGAATGCTTACGAAGTTAAAAG
>CBEPPX010000623.1:0-1685 GCA_965511205.1 uncultured Ignavibacteriales bacterium
TGCGCAGGAAACCAAAAGCGCTATTGAATCTTTTCTTAATAAAGAAATGGAAATTATTGACAAAATTAAAAAGCAAACCGAAGAGCGGCTACTTCAATTAAATGAAGATAATGTGAAAATCAGGCAAAATATCTCCAAAGGAATTGTGGATTCAACCAACCAAGTTGGGGTCTTTCTTCAAAACGAAAAAGAAACTCTCAAGAGGTACAATTCCCTGGTTGAAAATTTAATTGCCGATACCAGAGATTCTTTCCAAAGTATTACTAATAGCCTAAAAGAGGGGGTTAAAAACACATCCGTTGAAACCAAGGGAGTATTCGAACGTGAAAAAGAGTTGATAAACCAATTTTATAAAATCAATTCCGGACTTATTTCAAAAAGCGGTGAGGAGTTTCGTGAAGAATTACAAAAATACAACAATATGATCGGAAGTCTTGTAACTGATGCAAGAGCAGCTTTTCAGAGTGTCACTAATAGTCTTAGAGAGGGCGTAAAAAACTCAACCGCCTCATCTAACGGAGTGTTTGAACGTGAAAAAGAGATGATAGATCAATTCTATAAGATCAATTCGGAACTTGTTTCCAGAAGCGGAGAAGAGTTCAGAGGTGTATTGAAAAATTATAATAATATGATGGAAACAGAGTCGGAAAGATTAAAATGGCTTTCAGCTAACCAGTTAAGACCGGCTGAATACATGCAAAAGACCAACAATACAAATGACAGGCTAATTAAACATTTAGAAAATATTGATAACAGTCTTAAGATAATAATGAACGAAATGAGTGCTCCGGGTGATCGGAACTTACCCAGGCATACATTTTACAAAAGGATTAAAATAAGATGGAAAAGACTGTTCAACCAAACAACTTCTTGATTAGAAATGGCAACCAGAAAAATCTCTTTTTACTTTGTACTATATCTTGTGGTTCTTGTTGAGCTTCTTGCTGTAATTATCGAGCGGGACAACAGTGAACTCGAGCTAAAGGCGCGACTTAAGGAATTTGAAACTATTCAGGATAGTGTAATTGCCTCTTACAGCCTGCCCATTTTACTTAGTGTTCAGGAAGTTACAGATTGGCTAATTATCGGGCGCGATAGTTTACATATTTTCATTTCGGTTTCCAATCTTCAAACACTGGAAGAGAAGTCCGGTGTGAGATATTTTTTTATTGACGACAAAACGAACAGCATCCGTTCTCTGGACTTTTCAATCATAACGGATAAAAAAACCGGTAACGGGCATTTCTATTTTAGACCAAAAAATGCAGGAACTTTTAATTTCAATGTTTTTTGTTTGGTTAGAAGAAAATTGCCGAAGTATCTTCCTGACGTAATACTTGAAGGAATTATTAGGGAGATTGGAAGTGAGTTTACGGTAATTAGTGACACGGTTGGTTTTAAAATTAATGCAACGGCATTAAAAAAGGAATTTGACCAACCGGGAAGGAGTTAATTTGGAAATGTATTTATTAAATAGATGGGTCATTTTAGAACTATAATGATGAAAACAATTTTAACGTTTATCCTCAGTTTATTATTTGTGGTTTCCTCATTTGCGCAGCCGAATGAGTTGCGCTTTGGGGGTCAGAATACGATTCAAGTACTTGATACTATAATTGTTTTTGCAAATGAAAGTTTTGATATCCAGGACAGACTCTCCGATTGGTCAAACAATTTCGCCGATA
>CBEPPX010000624.1:0-1676 GCA_965511205.1 uncultured Ignavibacteriales bacterium
GAATTGAATTTTGTGCATTATAAAGATGATGGCACAGTGTTATACCCTGATAAATTAATTTGCAAACACATTTTTAATAAACTTAATCTCTTCATCAGTTAATGGTTTATCCATTGCGGACAAATTGATTTTAACCTGTTTTAGATTTCTGAAGCCGGGAATAACCGCACCCATTATTGGATAGTGCAGCAGGTATTGCTGTGCAGCCCTTGCCAGGTCTTCAATATTTGAACCAAATTTTTCTTTAAGTTTTGCAATTTTTGGCTCCAGGCTGGCAAGGCTTTCAACAGAAAATCTTTCTATTCCTTTACGGTGATCTCCATCTTCAAATTTTGGTGGATTATCTTTGTTGTACTTATCGAGGAGGAGTCCCTGCCCTAAAGGTCTGAATGCAACGAACGAAATTTGATTTTCATCCATCAGGCTTCTCGCCGGGGTACCCTCTTCAATAAATACCGGTTCCATTGCATTAGCCCAGCTTTGCAATACTTCCGGTTTTACTTTTGGAACAAGCTTCTGAAAATCTTCGTGTGAATAAGCAGACTGCCCAATGATCCTAATCTTCCCTTCTTCTTTTAAGCGATACATTACCTCAACTGCATCATCAAGGTATTCATCGTTATCGCCAAAGTGTCCATGATGAAAATAGTAAATGTCTATGTAATCTCTTTTTAAATTGATCAGTGATTGTTCACATTGATGACGGATATGAGCAGGTTCAAAGGCATGCGCAGCAGTACCGGGAAACCAGCCAATTTTTGTAGCAATGACAAAATTGTTTGTTCTGTCACCAAGTATTCGTGCCAACATTCTTTCGGCTCTGCCGTTACCGTAAACATCTGCATTATCAAAGTGGTTAACACCCTGATCGATTGCGTAATTTATTGCTTCGGAAATTTCATTCTCATCAACATTTGCCCAACCGTTTGGCTGCCCATCCACCCAGTTTAGTCCGCCCATCGTCCAGCAGCCAAGTGATATTTCGGAAACTTCTATATCTGATTTTCCAAGTTTACGGTATTTCATTTTTTATCTCCATTAATTTTAGCCAGTAATGATTCTGCTTTATGGCAAACATCATTAACAGTAATATCATTAATATTATTCGTTTTCGATTTAATATACAATTGATTTTTTCCTTCTGGCGCCCACTCTTTTGGATTTGTTGGTCCGAAAAGAGAAATTATTTTCGCACCGGAAAATCCTGCAATATGCATTGTTCCTGTGTCGTTTGTTATGTAAAGATCTATTAAAGAAAGAATTGCACCAAGCTTTTTAACAGGATGGTTATGTAAAACTTTGTAATCTATACCGGAGTTTTTTAATTCAGTCTCAACTTCACTAATTGTAGCATCATCCGTCCATCCCGAAGTTAGTAGAACATAGTTGTGAAACTTATTATAAACATTTTTTATCAACCCTATAAAACGTTTTGTTTCCCACATATTTTCTTCTTTTCCTGCGCCTGGGTGAAAACCGATTATCTTTTTACTTTTCCCGGGAAAATTTGCTTCAATGAATTTATTAGCCTCATGAATTTCATCACTTGAGAACTGAAACATTATTGACTTCTTTTCTACTCCCGATAAGTTACACCCAATTTGCTTCACAATATCCAGATTTCGTTCAAGTTGATGGATTCCCTCCCACATAAAGTCCGATTTTATATTTAAGAA
>CBEPPX010000625.1:0-1675 GCA_965511205.1 uncultured Ignavibacteriales bacterium
ACTAAAAATATGAAGATCAACATCTCCAAATTTAGCTTTGTGTTTATCAATTAATGTTTTGTATCGTTCGAATTGAGAATTTAATAAGCCCGATTCTTCTCCATATAAAATTCTAAGGGCATTCTTTAATTTACTTTCATTAACATTCATCAGATGTTCTCAATTTATTGAATTTTAAATCCGTAGTGAGAATTAAACTTTTTAGCGCATTCTAATCATACATTAATATCATTTAAAAGATAAAGATTCGCAATTGATTCTTCTACTAAAAGTCAGTAAACCAATTAACTATTTATGGGTGGAGTTTAAAACAAAAATGCAAACGCAGCACCAAAACGAACGAGAAAATAATTATTCCCCCTGTATTGTCTTAACAGCTCCGCTATTTCAATCAAAATTATACCGGATCATTCTACTTTATAAGTGTTAGTTTTTTCGTCTGGCTAAAGCTGCCCGTACTAAGCTGGTAAAAATAAATTCCGGAGCTTAATTCAGAGGCATCAAAATCAATTGTATAATTTCCTGCCGGCTGCCGCTGATTAACCAGCGTTTCTATTTCACTTCCGAAAACATCAAACACAGTTAATTCAATTTCGCCTGCTGAAGGAAGCGAATACCGTATAGTTGTTGAAGGATTAAAAGGGTTTGGATAATTTTGTTCAAGAGTAAATCCAACCACTCCTGTAAAATCAACTTCAATTATATCTGAGTAGCTGAGTGTTCCGTCATAGTTAATCTGTTTTAACCGGTATGAATAAACACCGGCAGCAAGGTTGTCATCTGTAAATAAGTAATAATTTAACTCTGTTGTTGTTCCGTAACCTTGAACAAATCCGATCTTCTGCCAGCCATTGTTGTCATTCTGAGTGAAACGAAGAATCTCAAATCCCCTATTGTTAGTTTCTGTTGAAGTAGACCAACTTAAGTTTACTTTATCCTCTTCCTGTAAAGCTGTAAATGAAACCAGCTCAACCGGTAAGGGATTTTCACTGTCTGTAAACCTGGCAACATAATTAGCCTGGTTATTATTACCAACCTGCCCGAATGCACCGGCAATTATCATTGAACCGGTAGAGCCTTGAACAGACATTGCATCAACTGAACCGGTTGCTCCCTCGTCAATTGGAGACCAGGTTGAATTAGCCATGTTAAATTTTGCAATCCTGTTTGCAGGCAGATTACCCGCAGTTGTAAACATACCACCAACGTAAAGATCATTTTCGCTTTGCAGAATTGAAAAAACCGATCCGTTTACACCATCGCCGAGAGTATGCCATGCAGAACCATCCCATCTTGCTATCCTGCCGGGAACACTCCCGCCAACCATTGTAAATACTCCACCCACATAAACATCGCTGCCAACAATAGAAATAGCACGGGCAATTCCATTTACGCCGCCGCCAACATCAGTCCAGTTATTACCATCCCATTTAGCTAAGCTGTTTACATTATTACCTCCGGCAATATTAAAAATACCCCCGGCATATACATCATTTCCGGAAACCGCAATAGCATTTACCTCGTTATTAATACCGCTTCCTAAAGGAGACCAGGAAACACCATCCCATTTTGCAACCCTGTTTGCAGAGTCTCCACCTGCCATGGTAAAGAAACCGCCGGCATAAAGATCTGTCCCGCTTACAGCTAAACATAAAATAAGTTCATTTACTCCCTG
>CBEPPX010000626.1:0-1674 GCA_965511205.1 uncultured Ignavibacteriales bacterium
CCAGACAATGCCTCTGACAAACTATCAATGCCTTCAATTCCAAAACTATCGATGTCGAAATTGACGGAAATTGTTTCATTATTTTCCTTTAATGTTTCTTTAATATTTTCATTATTGCCTATAACAACAAAATCACTTTCTCCTACTCTCACCACCAAAAAAGTATAAGGGTCATTAAATAGAATCCATTCATTAGGATGAAGATGTAGGCGACCACTCATTGCGCTTCTAATAATTAGTGTAATTTCATTTCCAAAATATTTCCACAAGCTGATTTTAAAGAGTGGTATTCCAAAGGATTTTGGAAAGATGAATACAACCCTGTCTCGGTAATTAAAGATGGCAAAATAATTTCAAATATATCTGTTGCGCGAATGAATATTATTGTTGAAGGCAGAAATTTGAGGGGGATACAAATTGGCGCTGTTGGAACGGTTTCGGAATTTCGTAACCAGGGATTATCCCGCGTTTTGATGGAGTATGTAATTGAAAAATATTCGAATGAAACAGATATATTTTTATTATTTGCAAACGAAACGGTTTTAGAGTTTTATCCCAAGTTTGGTTTCAAAACTTTTGAAGAAAAAGTATTTATCTTTGAATCAAATATTCCTGAACCTAAACCAGCTGCCAGGAAATTGAACATCCAAAATGAATCCGATTTTTTGCTGCTGCAGGAATTAATTAATAATCGTATTGAGTTAACAAAAATATTTGGTGCGAAGAATTTCGGATTCATAACAATGTGGCACGTTTTAAATATCTATCGCGAAAATTTATATCATCTTAATGATGAAGATGCAATATTTATTATGAAGGAAGAAAACCGGCAGTTACATATTTATGAAATAATCTGCAGAAAGTATTTTGATTTAGATTCCATGCTGCCTAAAGTAATAGGATCAAGTGAGATAAATTCTGTAAAATTCTACTTCCCACCTGATCAGCTTTATTTTAAGTACGATAAAACTTTTAATGAAGATAACGGTTTGTTTATCCTGGGAGATTTTGGTTTCATAAATGAGTTATATAAATTTCCCCTAACTGCAATTACATAGTTTTTGTATAATCTGCTGTTCAGTTCAATCTTTTTTATTTTCATTAAAATTAAATGATTCATAACTTGCGCAGCAAAGTAAAAGACAATTAAGTTTATTAAATGTTAAAAATAATTTCTAAACTGGCGTTGCGCTTACTTGGATGGAAGCCAGATGGAAAACTTCCTGCTCTGGATAAATATGTTTTAATTGGTGCACCCCACACAAGTAACTGGGATTCTGTATATGCATTTTTAGGAGTGGGCGCTTTAGGATTAAGGTTTAAGTGGATAGCAAAGCAATCTGCATTTCCCGGTCCGTTGTCACCCATATTAAAGTTTTTCGGTGGAATACCTATTGACAGAAGTGTCCGTTCATCTATAATAAAAAGGATGATAGACCTGTTTAACAGCCGGGACAAGTTTGTGCTTGGTATAATGCCCGAAGGAACAAGATCGAAAACAGAATTCTGGAAAACCGGTTTTTACTACATTGCAACAGGTGCTAATCTACCTATCGCATTTGCCTATATGGATTATGGGAAAAAGAGAGTTGGAATTGCCGATATCATTCTCCACCCAACAGGAAATATTGAAAGTGATATGAAGGTGATAAGAAATTTTTATAAAGATATGAA
>CBEPPX010000627.1:0-1673 GCA_965511205.1 uncultured Ignavibacteriales bacterium
TATACAGTAAACGTTACTAATCCACCGCTATTTGCTGCAGAACAATTGTTAGATAAAATACGCGAGCTTGACATATTAGTAAGTGGAATTGCAGAAAAGGGTGAGACACCTCTTACATCTCAATTGCTTTTGGAAGAAAAAATTGAACTAAGAGAACTGATTAAACTAATCAATAAGAACAGTAATAATTTTTTAGCAGAATGTTTGTTTAAAACGATTGGTGCAGTTGCAAGCAGCAAGCAGGGCAACTCGTTCTATTCTACGCAAGCCATTTTAACTTTTATTGAAGATAACGGAATTTATTCCAAGGGAACTTCTATCGTTGATGGTTCAGGAATTTCACGGTTCGACCAAATTACAACCGGAGCTATTGTTGGCTTGTTGGAAATAATGTACTTCGATTTAAAAAACTTTGATGATTATTATAACTCCCTTAGCATTGCCGGCGTGGATGGAACGCTGAATGAAAGAATGTATAATACTGCTGCGGGAAATAACTTCCGGGGAAAAACCGGAACGCTTAATGGTGTTTCATCACTCTCAGGTTACTTAGAAACTGCTGGCGGTGATGATTTAATTATAAGTATTATTTTTGAATTTGAACGGGGAAGATCAAACACTTACAGAAGTATACAGGATGAGATTATCGAAATATTAGCAGACTGGAAAGAAGAAAGCCCTGAAGGATTGCTCCAACAGGGCTCTCAAGAAAATACGAATTAAAGTAATTATTGTCCTTCCGGATTTTCAGTTCCCGGAGGCAATTGATTTTGCTGAGGCAATGTAGGTGTTTGAGGAATATTTTGCTGACCCGATTCCTGGATAATACTTCGCTGTTCCGGTGTAACCTTACCGGGCAGGAAGAATAAATTTATTACCAGCGCAAGAACAGCCACCATTCCACCAAGCCACCAGGTAGCCCTGGTTAAAAAATCTGCTGTGCGCCTTGTACCAAACATTGAACCCATACTACCGCCCGCACCGCCAAAGGTACCGGCTAATCCACTGCCTTTACTTGCCTGGAGCAAAACCACTATGATAAGCAGTACTGCAGTAATAGCAGCTATTGTCACTAATAATGTATACATAATTTTTTCTCCTATAATTCGTAGCGGGGGAGGGATTCGAACCCCCGACACGTGGATTATGATTCCACTGCTCTAACCAACTGAGCTACCCCGCCCAATTGAGCTTGCAAATATAATTATAAAACCTTGCAATTTCCAAAAATTCAACTTTTTTTAGATGATAAATCTATCAGTTTACAGCTTATTGCGAATATAAATAAAGTATTCATTTCTGTAAACATCAGTATCATTGCTCTGGAAATTTTTTACCTCATACCCGCTGTTTTGAAGACGCTGGTTTGTATTTGCAATCCTTTCGATCGGATCAGGGTGAGTGGAGAGAAATACTTCCACTGAACTGCTTGTACCAACCAGCCCGTCATATTCTAATTTTTCAAAGAAGAATTTAACCCCACCAGGATAATATCTTGTATCTTTAAGATATTCAAATGAGTACTCATCAGATTCATCTTCATCGTGCCGGGAATTTGCAAGGAACGTCAGCCCGACAAATAAGTTAGCAGCTATCTCTGCAAGTACGGATGGATTTTCTCCGAGTAAAATTCCTAACAAGATTGAAGTTCCGTAGTACGCAGTTAATCTTTG
>CBEPPX010000628.1:0-1672 GCA_965511205.1 uncultured Ignavibacteriales bacterium
TCCCCAAGTCTTTTGTCATTATCAGGTAATCATCAATTGGAATTAGATTTTTGTAAGCATCGATCTTCATTAAAAGATTACGAAGGTTATAATATTGCCTAAAAAAAGCGTGAAAACCATGCTCTACATTTGTTCGGTAGCCATCTTCAAACTTAACGGACCATGAACCTACTTTGCCGCCGAGAAACGAATCTCTTTCGAAAACAGTAACATTAAAATTTCTTTCGGATAAATAAATGGCTGCGGATATTCCAGCCAAACCAGCTCCAATTATTCCAACCTTTTTGGGGTTGGAAAGGTGATACGGTGGAGAATTATCAACAGAGTTAATTTGCTGTTTGTAATCGCCAAGGCGGTTTTTAACAAGTTTTGAAATAATTGAGTCATTCATTTCATTTATCCGGTTTAGAAGCAGTGAAGGTTCGCAGGAGTGGTTTTCGCCAGCTGGGCATGTTGTGGTTTTTTATGTTAACAAAACCTGTTTCTGCAAGAAGATTAATAAACTCTTGTGGTGTAAGAAATTCACCCACACTTTTAACAAGATATTTAAATATTATTGATGAACCCGAAAGGATTGTTGATATTGGAATGACTATGCCGTAACCCAAAACTTTCCAGTAAAAATGCGAAAAGAAATTTCTGTGTAAAGAGTATTCGTGAAAAGCAATCTTACCACCGGATTTAAGAATTCTAATTAAGTTTTGCAGACATTCTTTGTAATTGGGCATGTTGCGTATTCCGTAAGCCATTAGGATTGCATCTACAGTGTTATCATCGTAATCAAGCACCATAACATCTTTTTGTAAAAATTCTAATCTTTCACTTTCAAATTGATTGCTGTACTTTTCTTCTGCAACCCTCAACATCTCTTCAGAGTTATCAATTCCTATTACTTTCCCACCAGATAAATTATTTAAACAGCAAATTGTTGATTTTCCAGTACCACAGCATAAATCAAGAACGAGCTCATCTCCGTTTAATTGAAGCCGATCAACACTGCGCTGCAAATCATTTTGATATCCCTGGCTTAAAAATGTTGCAAGATCATATCTTTTTGCAACGCGATTAAATTCAAACGGGACTTCATTTTTATTTTCAAATAATGTTTGAGCGGATATCTTTTTGCTATCCAAAATCAATTTTCCTCCCCCATCTTTTTTCTCCAGAATTTTCTGAACGCAAGAGAAACCTCATCACCTTTTACACTCACTTCGTGAAAATCATTGTTATTCTTTTTTAGTATCTCAAGATTGGATGAAAGAAAATCAATATCCTCTTCAACAATTTTTGCAGATTTCCTTGCCATAAAATATTTTGCAAACGCAGGGAATTTTGGAAAGATGTTTTTCCACAAAGTAATCTGTTTCATTTCAACATGTTCATTATCAACCTGCATTACGTGTTCAAGAATAAGTAGTACTCTTTCTTTAAAACGAATTTCTAAACGCGAGATATTTGGATAGTAAAAACGAATACGCGTACCAATGTTTTCATCATCTCCGAAATAAACTTTTTCTGCTTTTGTTCCAACATTTGCTCTTCGATAAAATCCTTCAATGCCATCATCCAAAACATTTAGATTGAAATCTGCTGGCGATTCTTTTATATGTCCCATAAATGATTTTATAGAATTCCTGTGAACGTAAGCAATGTGGTATGGATCAATTAAACT
>CBEPPX010000629.1:0-1671 GCA_965511205.1 uncultured Ignavibacteriales bacterium
GTAAATCATGTAAAAGATATTAGAGATAAGTACTTCTCAAGGATTCAGATTGAAAGCTTGAAGCAGATGAATAAAGGCGGAATGGCGGGCACTGGCGGAGAAAAAATATCGGTTGAAGATATGCAGAGATTTAAAGCTATCATGGATGAAACTTCCCAGCTTAGTAATGTAATCCTTAAGAATTTTAGTTCGGCTCGCGAAATGATGGAAAAGATCAGCCAATTGGAACAGATCGGTTCGGATAAAATTCAACAGTTGAATGCTCTTGCTAACTCTATTACGCAAGCTTCCTCCTCTCTTACAGATGAGCGAACTCTTGCAGGGTTAAAGCATTTGGAAGCAATTGTTGTAAAAAAATAGGATGAATAAAAATGAGACGAAAAGAGAGAGACAGTAAGTTTGTTATTTATCAAGTACTGTACATTTTTGTTATTACAGTACTTGCACTAAAAGGAGCAGATCTTGATCTAAGAAGAGTTGCCCTTGAAGAAGAAACAGTAGATATAAGTATAAAAGATTCGCTGGCGGCAATCCTCGATTCGCTTTATGCTTTAGGGATAGACTTTTCTATTAAAATTGACCCGAAAGTATTAGATGAAAACATAGAAATGAGAGATAAACTTGCAGAATTGAATAGGAAACTAGAGATGGTTAAAGATTACGTTCCTCCTCCGGAAGAGAAAGAGCCCGAAGAAATTGTTGAGGAACAAATAAAGCTTCAACTACCTATTTCTCTTAAGCAGATTTTTATACAGCACACCTGGAATAAAGCAAAAAACAGCGGTACGGTTCCCACAAACATTTATGATCCTAAAGATCTCAATACTCCAATTGTAACCATACCACCTGGAGAAGAGAAAACTTTTGACCTCACAGATCAAAACGAGGTGGTTATTAAGTTTGGAACTCAGCAGGAACGTATTAAAGTTATTCCCAATAAACCTCCCGAAATTAATATTGAGCGTGTAACAACAAAAATGAATGCTTCTGATATTTATGTGCGGGACCTGCAAAGAATTACTGCTTTTACAGTTACAATTGTAGATGCAAGACCCAACCAATTAAAAGTCAGCTATTCAGGTCCTATTTCAGTTTCAGGACCACAAAAAAACAGCAAGGGAAATTCAGTTTATAACGTATCTTTAAGAATTGCCTCAACAGAAGCACGCTACGATGACTGGATTGACAAAAATGGTCACCTGCAAGAAGCAGATGGCAGATATAAAGCCAACTTCTTCTTTACTGTAATAGATGAAAAAACAAACGACCGGGTACAGGTGGGAGATTCGTTTTTCTTTACAGATTTTTCAAAATAAAAAACCAGGCCAAGTCTCATGAAATACAAATACATATTCACTCTTTTAATAATATTATCTGTACTCCCGGCTTACAATGTTATCCAGGCACAGGAGGAAGAGGAACCAATTGTATATTTCCAGATGGAACCACTGGACGATAGCTTATTTATTAAAATTCAACAGGCACTTTTTATAGATCCTCCTGATCCAAAGGCAGAAATAATTGCTGATATAAGGGATCCTAATAATCAAACTATTTCTATTAAGGGTGCGCTATACCCTTTCCTGGCATTAGATCCTGAATTAAGAGCACTAGTAGTAACCTATCCTTTTAAAATAAACCTGGAAGAAGATGTACACTATGGAAGTGTGT
>CBEPPX010000630.1:0-1667 GCA_965511205.1 uncultured Ignavibacteriales bacterium
AATGGGTAAAGTGCGGATATCATAGCTATTATAATCACTGTTACAAACTGATCAATAAAAATATTTGGTGCAAACCTGAACGGCACAATAGGGTCTAATCCAAACTTTAGCATTAACTCAGCCATCTCGCCAGTAAGCGGAATTGGATTTTGATTTAAGTAATACAAGATTGGAATGCTAACAATTATTCCGGCTAAAACTCCTATAAACGAAAGAAAGAGCGATTCAAGCAAGGAGACTAAACTCAACCTCCATTTTTTCATTCCCACAGAAATTAAAATTCCGAATTCCTTTGTTCTCTCTGCAGTCATCATCATTACAGTTCCAAATATTCCAAAACCAATAATTACATAAAGTATCCCCAGCATAATAATTCCGCCGGCATTATCCACTTCAATACCTTGAACAAGCTCAGGCATTAACTCAGGCCATGTCATCACTTCATATTTTTCATTAAATAAATTACTAACCTCTGAATGAACTTCATCTAATTCACTAGCTTCATCAATCATTATTGAAAGTGAGGTAATTCTGTTTGGTGCCGAATAAAGCCATTGAGAATATTCCAAACTGAGATAAACCATTGATTTGTTCAGTGCGGGTAGAGTAAATTTAACTATTCCATCAACCTGAACCTGCGCAGCCGCTGTAATACCGTGATAGCCCTGTCCGTAAAGTACAATGCTGTCTCCAATTTCAACTTTTAATGATTTTGCAAGTCCTTCAGCAATCATTACACCTTTTGAATTATCAGAAAGATAAACTCCGGATATAAGTTTACTTTTCAGATCCGTCATTAAATTTTCTTTTTCAGGATCAATCCCTACAACAGATGCAACCTTTGTTACGTTTCCGTAAGAGATTAAACTGAACGATTCCAGCCGCGGTGTAACAAGCGTGATATGTTTAATTGAATCTATTTGTTCAATCTTTACTGAAGATATTTCCATGCTTTTATCGATTGAACGCTTATCCCAATATTCTTTTGCATGAACCTGGATATAACCTGTGTACATACTTACCGAAGCATCAACCATATAATCGTATGACCCTTCCTGCATCGAGCGCATTGCCAGCGCAAAGAAAACAGCAAAAAATACAGAAGCCGATGCAATTATTGTACGCCGCTTATTGCGCCAGAGATTTCTCCATGCTAAATGAAAATAAGTGTTCATCTTACCTAACCCGTTTCATGTTTTGTTCAGAGAAAAATGATTCGTTTACATTGTAATTGAATTCAATCCCATGGTAATCAAAGATGGTTTTCTCACCGGGTCTGTCAACCGGAATCATCTCCCAGTGTGCCGGAATTATTCTGCCGCCCAGTTCTTTTATATCAGAGCCGAGGTAACTTTTTACGATAAAATCATCTTCATCGTAAAACTCTACTTTAAGCTGGAAGTATTCTTCTTTAGAAATCCAGGTTAATAACCTTCCCCAAACAACTCCTGCATCAAGTTTTGGGATTGATTCAATTTTATAACAATCATAACCGTTAAATTTTTCCTCACCAACAATAGTGTGTGTGTAATCATTTATTAAAGATGATTCTTTTACCAGGTCGTCGTTAGTAAAATCCGATCCCATCCATGATTGCAGCATCATCGAAGGCGGAATTTTAATTACCTTTTGTGCAGTTGGTATCCAGTTCCAAACTTCTTTTTTAC
>CBEPPX010000631.1:0-1650 GCA_965511205.1 uncultured Ignavibacteriales bacterium
CGGCAACATCGCTATTAAAACCAGTCTTAATTTTTTCTATTTCTTCAGCCAGCATCCCGCACTTTCAGAATATTTAAAAAAATACCCTCTTCAAATAATTTATTCCTGGAAAATGAAGAGGGTACAAAACTATTTTGTAGCAAACTTAGCTAATTCTGCAAACACACCAGGATTTTCAACAGCCATGCTTGCAAGTATCTTACGGTTAATAACAACACCTTTTTCTTTTAAGGCATTCATAAATTTAGAATAAGTTGTTCCGTTTAACCTTGCGGCTGCATTAATTCTAACAATCCATAATTGTCTATATGTTCTTTTCTTCAGTTTCCTATCACGGTAAGCATGAAGTAATCCTTTTTCCAGCGCACCTTTGGCAATAGTATAAACATTGCCACGTGCACCCCAGTAACCTTTAGTTTGCTTTAGAATTTTCCTTCTTCTTTTTCTAGAAGCTACATTATTACTCGTTTTTGGCATTTTAATTATCCTTATTCATTATTGAACCATTATAGCGACACGTTTCTGTTCTGATTTTGAAACCAGTGTTGCATGCCTTAGATTTCTTTTTCTCTTTGTGGATTTGGATGTTAATATATGAAGTTTATACGCCTTCATCCTTTTCAATTTACCAGATGCTGTTTTCTTAAATGTTTTTGCAGCACCTCTGTTGCTTTTCATTTTCGGCATAACTATTTCCTATTTATTTATTTACTTTTTTCTTCTTTGCAATTGGAACAACAATAACGCTCATGTTTCTCCCCTCCATTTTAATTGGGACTTCCACTTTCGAGTATTCTTCAAGTTTTTCAATAAATCTATTTAATAAATCTTCACCTAGTTCTTTATAAGCCATTTCTCTGCCTTTAAACTGAACTGTTGCTTTTACTTTATTACCGTCTTCTAAAAAATTTATAGCATGTTTTGTTTTAAACTCAAAATCGTGAACATCAGTGTTAGGATGAAACCTGATTTCCTTTAATATTGAAACTGTCTGATTTTTTTTCTGTAGCTTATCTCTTTTTTGTTGTTCATATCTGAATTTTCCATAATTAATTACTTTACAAACCGGTGGTTTTGCTTGTGGGGCAATTTCCACAAGGTCACTATCCTTTTCGCTTGCTAATCTTAACGCATCTTCAATTAAAAATACACCTAATTGTTTTCCATCTAAATCAATTAACCTTACTTTCGGAGACTCAATAGCTTCGTTAATTCTAGTCTTGTCTTTTTGAGCGATGAAATACCTCTCTAATTTGTTGTAAAATCTTTGTTTTTAATTTGGTTTGTAATATTATCAATAAAATCTGATAAAGCAAAAGAACCCTGATCACCTTTTTTATGCTCGCGAATTGAGATGTTTCCGGCTGTTTGTTCCTTCTCACCAAGAATAAGCATGTAAGGAACTTTATTTGTTTCCCAATCACGAATTTTATAACCTATCTTTTCATTTCTAACGTCAGTTTCAACTCTGATGGTATGTTGCTTTAATTCATCAGCAACTTTCTTTGCATAATCAATATAATGTTCTGAAACAGGAATTACTGCAACCTGCAAGGGAGCAAGCCAAACGGGGAATGCTCCGGCAAAATGTTCAATAAGCACTCCAAAGAATCTTTCTATGGAACCAAGTAATGCACGGTGCACCATAAA
>CBEPPX010000632.1:0-1649 GCA_965511205.1 uncultured Ignavibacteriales bacterium
TTCTCAATCAGATAAAGCAGTAAATTACTGTAATGAAAATGAGATTGACTGTGTTAGTAACGAATGTATTTTAATGTTTGCCGAACCTGCTGGATTTATTCATCGCGTACATAGATGGATATGGGGTGTTGCAGGTAAACTGCCGCAGTAATGTAAAGAACATCATCATTTCTGAAAGGAGTAAGGTCATGAAAAATATTTATCTTTTCATTTCGATTTCTCTTCTCCTCTTTGCCTGCAAGGCACAAAATGATGTAGCCTGGCAGGAACAAGCCGAACAATATTTTAACAACAATCAGTATAACGAAGCTGTTGAATTCTTAGAAGAGCAGCTCTTCACCGAGCCTGCTAACCAGGAACTCCATTATTATTTGGGGCAGGCATACAAAGTGCTGGCTTGCGATGACGGTTCTAAAATGAATAATATAAATCCTGAATTAGCAATAAAATCGGCAGATCATTTTAAAAGAGTTATAGAAATCTCACCCAATTACAATGGAAAGCAATTTGTTGTGGGTCCTTATTCCAAACTGCAAAACGAATGGGCATCACTTGCATTTAAATATCTTTTTGATGGTAAAGTTGATTCGGCTAAGTGGGCTTTTGAAACCGGTCAGGCGGATGGAGGATTTTTCCCGGCGATAATGGAATACAATAAAAATATTATGGCATCGTGCAAACCAAACGCCATACTTTTTACTAACGGTGATAATGATACTTACCCCATGTGGTTCCTCCAGTTTATTGATGGATACAGGCAGGATATAACCGTAATTAATCTCAGTTTGTTAAATATTCCATGGTACATAAAGCAGTTAAAGAATAATTATCTAACCGGGACCAATAATCTTAAGCTTAATTTAAGTGATGAAGAAATTGATGAGCTCTCTGTAAAATTGTGGAAAGAGAAAAAAGTTACTGTTCCTGTCAATGATCCTTTAAATAAAAAAGGAAAGATTGAGTGGAATGTTGAGCCAACAATTGAAGGAAAAGCAATCCGTGTACAGGATATTATGGTAATGGAAATTCTTGAAACGAACAATTGGGAAAGACCAATTTATTTCTCAACTACCGTATCAAAGATTAATAAAATAGGGCTGAAGGAATATTTATCGCTTGAGGGATTGGTTTATAAGATTGAAACTCATAAACAATATATAAACCCGGAGCAGCTTAAAAACAACCTGGGAAAATATAAACACGAAACCTTTGATGATCATCATATTAAAAATGTTCCGGAAATAAGCTGGATGTTTTTAAATTATCGAGCAGCTTATGTACAGCTCTCTAATTATTTTATTGATGAAGGAAATTTAGATAAAGCAAAAGTAGTGATTGAAAGTATGAATAATAAAATTCCTGAAGATAAGATTCCTTACCACAATAAAGATTTTAAAAATGAAATAGAAAAGTTAACTCGCGAATTAAACGAGTAGAAAAAATCTAAAAGGAATTCTTTAAGTTTATTAACAATCTTAAAATTATTCTCTCTTCTCAGATATAAGAAAAGCCATATTTTTTGCTTCTCCACTTTGAAAACATAACTTTTTATAAGTACAAAAATGTTCGATTAGGGCAATATTTAATATTTATCACGAATGGAATATTATTTGTAAAGTCTGTAATTTAAAGACGGATTTTTCACTAAA
>CBEPPX010000633.1:0-1644 GCA_965511205.1 uncultured Ignavibacteriales bacterium
ATCAAGCACCCTTTTAACCTGTGCGCAATGAGACATAGTAGCTAAGCCAGTGAGATAATTATCATTATAAACTGAGTTAAGAAGATCGAGATTATGCGGGCAGAAGTAGTGCGTTAATGTCTCCGGATCCTTCAGCATATTCTCATAAATCTCAAGACGTTTTGAAAGCAACTGCTTTTGGATTTCTTCAAGATTTGAACCGGGATAATTTTTGCTCAACTCAAATTGGAATTCATTCACTAAACCTTCTGCAACTTCTTTCCTTGATAGGCCAACATATTTTTTAAAGCCAACTATTACTTTATCTTCAGGCACAACTCCTTTTGTTAAAACATTTAGAGCAATAGCATAGGATTGTGCCTTTAAAATTTCTGTTTGAACTAATGTTCCATCAAGATCAAAAATTAGTGCTTTTATCATTTTTCTTTTTCAGAATTTTTGATAGTTGCTGCTGAATAAACAGAAACTGCAAAGGGCACCAAAAATGTGATGAACGCTTTTACATAATTGATTTTTGAAAACTCAAGTTGTACCAAAGGATCAAATTGATTTATAAGATTTAAAATTATTCCCACAAACAGTGCAATCCGTATATGTTTGGAGAGCTTAATTCTATCTTTAATTTGTGCAGAACACTCAGTCCATATTTGTATTATCGAATTCACTTCAATTATTATATCTTATCAAATTGATTATTGATTTCCGTAAAAGCTTGCTCAATTTTTTCTTCATTAAATTCAAATGAAACGACCTTTCTTCCAGCATCAATCAAAGCCTGCCTGTCACCGAACGCCTGTGCTTTAATGAGTGTACCAAATGACATAACAGACTTATCATCACCGGCAATCTCAGGTATAGATACATCCTCTTTACTATCGGAAATAAACTGCAAGAATAAACCTTTTCCCGCATCACCCTTATGAAGCTGTCCTGTTGAGTGCAGAAAGCGTGGACCGTATCCAATTGTTACAGCGGATTTATATTTCTTTTGCAGATTTGTTCTAAGTGATAAGAGAAGTTTATCTATCTCTTCTCCTGATTTAACATAAGCTTGAATTGAAATGTATTGATTACCTTTAGTCCTGAAACTTTTATCATCCGGTCCGGCAAGATTCTTTATAAGCGAACTTATATCCGTTGAACCATCGTCGGAATAAACTTTAATCTGCTCAAATTCAAAATCGGGTTTTGGCTGTGTTAATTTGCCGCTTTCAGAATAATTAGCAAGTAATTTACGTGCAAGCACCTTAGCAGCTTCCACATCCGGTTGATCGAACGGTTGAATACCGATTTTCCATCCAGCAATTACAGTTGCCATTTCCCATCTGAAAAATTCACCACCAATATCGTAAACATCCCTTAATTCAATTTCAACAACAGGATGTTCGGCATCAATTAATTTTTTAACAGATTCATCATTGGAACTATCCCCAGCAAGTTTTAAATAAACAAAGAATCTATCGCCTGAATAATATTCTGCATTCAAAACTTTTTCACCTACAACCGGCAAAATTCCTTTACCAATTTTTCCTGTACTTTCAGCAATCAACTGTTCAACCCAATTGCCAAAATAGGATAACTGAGGTGAAGTTATGAAAGTAATTTTATTTCTACCTTCATTTGCAAGCTGTCCCATCAAAACCC
>CBEPPX010000634.1:0-1641 GCA_965511205.1 uncultured Ignavibacteriales bacterium
CGCTTACAAGGGATGTAAATTCAGATAAAGCAAAAGCAATTGCAAATATGGGTGCTGAGGTGGTTGCTGTTGATGTTGATAATAACGATAGTCTCAAAAAAGCCTTCGAGGGTGCTTACGGAGTTTATGCTGTAACATTCTTCTGGGAACATTTTTCACCTGAAAAAGAAACAGCTCAGGCGGCATCAATTGCAAAAGCTGCAAGGGAAAACAATGTTCAACACGTTGTTTGGTCTACACTTGAAGATACTCGTAAATGGATACCACTCGATGATAACAGAATGCCAACACTTATGGGTAACTACAAAGTCCCTCATTTTGATTGTAAGGGTGAAGCAGATAAATTTTTTACAGAGCAAGGTGTACCTACTACAAATCTTTTAACATCTTTTTACTGGGATAATTTTATTTACTTCGGAATGGGACCCAAAAAAGGTGAAGATGGTAAGCTTGCACTTTCACTTCCAATGGGTGATAAAAAACTTCCAGGGATCTCTGCTGAAGATATTGGTAAAACGGCTTACAATATATTCAAGAGGGGAAATGAATTCGTAGGTAAAACCGTTGCTATCAGTGGTGGCAATCTTACCGGGAAAGAGATGGCTGATGCATTTACTAGAGCATTAGGACAGGAAGTTGTGTACAACGCTGTTCCGTTTGACGTTTATCGCAGCTTTGGCTTTCCAGGAGCTGAGGATCTCGGAAATATGTTTCAATTCAAACATGATTTTGAAGATTACTTCAGTGGTATAAGAGATATTGAATCTGCAAAAAAATTAAATCCTGATATGCAAAGCCTTGATAGCTGGCTTGAAAAAAATAAAAGTAAAATCCCACTGGAATAACAAACCATTATTTACGGCAATGGGCTTATTTGTGTATTGCCGTTTTTTTTATTCTCCCCCTATGTTGCTTAACTAATTTTAGACGGTTGGTTGATAATTACTGTTTGAATCCTGCCAGGGCGAACAACGAAACCGCTTGAAGATTAGAATAGAAAAAATCAATATGATAATTTTTATATTCTATGCGCAGGCATTTAAATGGAAAATTGTATTATTGTAAGTGCTTAGTTATATAATTTTTGGTATTACGTACGCATTTGCGGCTGCCGCACAACCGGGTCCGTTCCAGGCGTTTATAATTTCGCAGACAATTAAAAACGGGTGGAAGCGCACACTCCCCGTTGCTTTTGCCCCCCTCATCAGTGATGGTCCGATAATCATACTGGTTTTGTTATTACTCAGTACAGTTCCCGGCTGGCTGATACAGTTGCTGCAGATTGGCGGCGGGTTGTTACTTCTCTACTTAGCTTACAAAGCGTTTCTATCTTATTTAAATTATGACCTACGAAAAGGAGTTGAAGAAAGCAGGCAGGAAAATTCTTTATTTAAAGCCGTACTGGTTAATGCAATAAATCCGGGACCCTGGATTGGTTGGAGCTTAATTATGGGACCGCTTTTTATAAAAGGTTATGAACAATCCGCCGGTTACGGTGTGGCGCTTTTAATTAGTTTTTACTGCACCATGGTTCTAAGTTTGATGGGAATAATTATATTGTTTGGATTGGCAAGAAACCTTGGATCAAAAGTAACCAGGGTTATTTTAGGTATATCTGTAATTGCATTAGCGGGCTTTGGT
>CBEPPX010000635.1:0-1641 GCA_965511205.1 uncultured Ignavibacteriales bacterium
AAGCAAAGGAATTTCATTTCCTTTGCCTTCACTTAAATAGTAATCCTTTTCACCTTCAACAACAAAATAGGGCACGGTTAAGCCATCAAGAATTTCCTGTGCCCAGAGGAATTCATCAAACTTACCGTTTGCAGTAATGTTGCCCATCACAACTACAAGGGAAATGCTATCTCTATTATTAATATCATCTACAACCTCAATTAATTTATCAGCATTGGCACCAGCACCAATTTGAGGATCAGTTATGAGCGCAGTATAATTTGGCTGGGCAATTAAATTTACACTGCCAAGAAGTAACACTATTGAAGATATAATCTTTATCATCATTAAAAAGTTTGATTGAATGATTAAAATTAGTGATAATTCATCAAAATTGGAGATGATATAGGCTTACCGCTGATAAGGTTTGCAGGCTGTTCATCATCAATTATGGAAAGAGATAAATAGTATTCTTGATTAAAATACGCAACATATATAAGTTAGCCCCCGTCTAATCATATTTGTTTCCTTAAATAATATTATTAATAAAGTGTGAGGTTCTAAATTGGATATTGCTGAACTTAATGAAAAAATAAAAAATGAGAGCGCCTTTGTCGATCTGCTGATGGCTGAGATTGGAAAGGTGATTGTGGGGCAGAAAGAAATGGTGGAAAGACTGGTTGTTGGAATGCTTGGTAACGGGCATGTTTTGCTTGAGGGTGTCCCAGGTCTTGCAAAAACGCTGGCAATTAAAACTCTTGCTTCTGCAATGAAAGCAAAATTCCAGCGCATACAGTTTACACCCGATCTTCTTCCTGCTGATTTGATTGGAACCCAGATCTATAATCAGAAGGATGGAAATTTTTTAATTAGAAAGGGTCCTATCTTTTCTAACTTCATTCTTGCTGATGAAATTAACCGCGCTCCGGCAAAAGTACAGAGTGCATTATTAGAGGCGATGCAGGAGAGACAGGTAACTATTGGCGAGGAAACATTTAAACTGGAAGAACCGTTCCTTGTTCTTGCTACACAAAACCCAATTGAACAGGAAGGAACCTACCCGCTGCCTGAAGCACAGGTTGACAGGTTTATGCTGAAGATACAAATCACTTACCCCAACAGAACCGACGAGCTGGAAATAATGAGGCATAACGTAAACGATACAATGGGTCAAGTGAATGCAGTAATATCCCCGGCTGATATTCTTAAAGGACGCAAGCTGATGAGAGAAGTTTACGTTGATGAAAAAATTGAGAAATATATTCTCGATATTGTTTTTGCAACGCGAACACCTAAAGATTTTGGATTAGATAATCTAACCGACTTAATAAGTTATGGCGCATCTCCAAGGGCTTCAATCTATCTGGCTATGGGAGCAAAAGCAATGGCATTTATTAAGAGAAGAGGTTATGTAATTCCTGAAGACGTAAGAGCTATTTGCCATGATGTTATGCGCCACAGGATTGCAGTTACTTATGAAGCTGAAGCGGAAGATATCACTTCGGAATATTTGATAAATGAAATTTTAAACAAAGTAGAAGTACCATAAGATGTTAACGAAGGAACTTCTTAAACAAGTAAGACAAATTGAAATAAGAACCAAAGGTCTGGTTAACCAGGTCTTTTCCGGTGAGTACCATTCTGTTTTTAAAGGAAGAGGAA
>CBEPPX010000636.1:0-1633 GCA_965511205.1 uncultured Ignavibacteriales bacterium
TTAATTTACAAATTTAACAGTGTGATGTTAATGGAACAAATTCCTATTAAAGAATGACCATATAATCTAGGTAAGTTTGATGAGTATCACAGCAAAAAGATTCAAAAAAGTATTTTTAAAGTAGGTGTAATATTATGCTCAAAATAAAGCAAAGAATAAATTTTTATGATTGCGATCCTGCCGGAATCTTATTTTATGCAAATATATTTCGGGTATGTCATTCTGCTTATGAAGAACTTATCTCTTCGTTGGGATTAACTATGGATTACTGGGATAATGATGAATTCGTTTTTCCAATTATTAATAGTTCAGCTAATTATTTGAAGCCGTTAAAATATGGAGATGAAGTTTCTATTGCGGTTGCTGTAACCGATTTGAGAGAGTCTTCGTTTGAATTGAGTTATAATTGTAGAAATCAAAGGAATGAGCTGTGCGCCAAAGTAAAAACTGTGCATGTTTTTGTTGATAAGAAATCCTGGCAGAAGAGGAAATTGATTCCTGAAATAAAAAAAGGTTTAAATGCTCTTCGGGTAAAAGAAAATCAATAAAAGTTATCTAATATTTCAAATCCCTTTATATCTTTCAACCAACTTGCTTTTAGAAATTTTACCCAGTTTAGTTTTTGGTAATTCTTTAACGATGAGAATCTTTTTTGGAATCTTAAAACCGGTTAGTTTATTTATTAAATAAGATTTCAAATCTTCAATATTAAAATTATCTGCTCCCTTTTTTATAACAATCGCTGCGCAAACAATTTCACCCCATTCATCACTTTTAAGAGGAAATATTACAGTTTCTTTGATGGCGGGATGATTTAAAATTTCTCTTTCAACTTCGAACGTATTTATATTCTCACCGCCGCTTATTATTATATCTGATTTTCTGCTCTCTAAAAAGAGGTAACCATCATCGTCAAGGTAACCAATATCATTTGAATGAAAATATTCTTGCTTCGTTTTACCCCCTATTTGCTCATTTAAATATCCTTGCATCAGTGATGGCGAACTAATTAAAATTTCTCCTTGAATATTTTTAGCAAGCGTGTTATTGTTTTCATCAATAATCTTTATCTTATTAGGAAATATTGGTTTACCTGCCGAACCTGGTTTTAATTTAAACTCTGCCGCAGAAAGAGCGGTTACAAACGAAGCAGTTTCAGTGGAACCGTATACTTTAGTAATATTCCAGCCAAGCGTTATTGCTTGTTCAATTAATTCGTTTGATATATAACCGCCGCCAAGCAAAACATTTTTTAATGCAGGATTTGGTTTGACTCTTTTATCAACAAACCGTTTTAATTGTGTTGATACAAACGATATCAATGTTGGATTAAATTCCGAAATTGATTTAATCAATTCATCAGTTTGAACTGAATTTGGAATAGTTACCGGAACGCTGAAAAGAAGCGCGCGGGTTAAAATTGAAAAACCGCCAACGTGATAAAATGGTAAACTCGCAAGCCATCTATCTTGAGCGGAATGTTTTATAATAGTATCTCCAATTAAACCACTTTCGTAAAAACTATTAAAGGAAAGTTTAACACCTTTTGGTTTACCAGAAGAGCCGGAAGTAAAAATAATAGCAGCAGTTTTTCCAGGAATGATCTCTACGTTAACATCTTCATCCGAACTTA
>CBEPPX010000637.1:0-1631 GCA_965511205.1 uncultured Ignavibacteriales bacterium
TGTGGGCCCAGATGGACTCGAACCACCGACCCTTTGATTATGAGTCAAATGCTCTAACCAACTGAGCTATGGGCCCGAAATTCAGGATACAAATTTAATATGATTGAACTCCTAAATCAACAGCAACAGAGTTGCAAAAACGTAAAATCAAAGCTTCTCTATTATCTTTTTTATTGTAAGAGGAGCAGATCCTTCGAAATGATTATTTACATTTACAAATAAATCAACCTCCCGGTTCTGCAGATCCCGAAGCATTTCAATAATCCCGTTCAGCTCCGTATCACGATTTATATAAATCTTGTTCCAGTTATCATTTGCTAATTTTTCAATTCCTTTTCTATCCGGTCCGTGCAGGCGGATAACAGCCGATTGTTTAATATAATATTTATAGTCCTGGTAAACTTTTGAAACAGAAGGCATATAATATCCTTCTAAAAAAACCGGCGTTATATTTAGATCAGATAGAAATTGAAAATATGATTTATTTAGATAATTTGGATTTCTTATCTCAATTCCAATAGGCGGAACATCGCTCTCTACATTACTATAGAATTTATTGAATTTATCCTGGAATTCTGAAAGTGAGCTCATTTTCTGTTTATTCAAATATTCAAACTGAAAAATTAGACAACCAATATTATCCTTTAAAGAATCAAGAATCCTTATAAACTCATCAAATAGATCATTTGATAAAAAATAAGGATTTAGTTGAAGTTGAGTATCCTTACTTCTTTTATAATAATGAGTTAAAGTGATTGAATTAGGAACTTTAATAGTGAATCGGAAGTCCTTTGGTACGGAGTTTTTATAAGATTCTACAATACTGCTATTTGGCAAAACAGCTTTGGAAGGAGGAAAAAGTGACCAGAACCATTGATCGACCTCTACAGTATTATATATTTGTGAATACTCCTGGAGATAATTTATTTTTTCTATATCAGAATAAACTAATCCACGCCACGAATCATACTTCCAGCTGCAAGTTCCAATTCTCAACATTGTTAGAACGGGTATTTTTCAACTTTGTTGAATAAACTATCAATACCTGTATCTGAAGAATCTATCTCATCAAAATTTTTATTATAGGATTCATTCCCTTCAGGATCGTATTGATTCCACCGTGCAACTCGATTTCCTTTATGGAAACTTCCCTCCTCTTTTATTTCTCCGGATTCATAGTACCACACCCACCTGCCTTCAGGCATATCTTCAACAAAATATCCTTCGGATTCAAGCTTGCCTGATTCATAATAATACTTCCATTCACCTGTATTGGCATTGTTTTCAATCATCCCATTTACTTCTACATTGCCATTTCCGTAAAAGAGTTTAAAGCTACCATGTTTTACTCCATCTACAATTTCATATTCAATAATCTTATCATCAGTCCGAGCCCGCTCTAAGCCTGTAAAAGGAATTTTCTTACCACGTTCATATATCAGGTTATCTCTTATTTCAAGCTCATTTTCTGTTAGTTTAACATTATCTCCGCAGGATATAATTAAAAACTGTATTAAGCTTGCAATAATTATCGGAAATATTTTAGCGAATGAAATTCTTGTAAACATGGCTATCTAGTTTTTATTGAATTGAAATTTTCTAATTGTACCAGGAAGGTTACGAAAGATTTA
>CBEPPX010000638.1:0-1627 GCA_965511205.1 uncultured Ignavibacteriales bacterium
ACTTGAACAGGTTAATCAAGATAACTGCCCATACGATTTCAAAACCGTAACTTGCTCCTGCACGGGTTGATTGAACAAGGTGCGATGCACCTATCGCGGCTCCTGCATACAGAATGCCCGGACCTAATGCCTTTATTATTCCATTATAACTTAGTTTACCAGAGTTCATACATTAGATTATTGTTTTTAATTTTCATAATAATAAATTATTCAATAGTGGCAAAGTGTATCTAAATTGTTTGCTTAATATAGTGCAGTTTACATTTTTTCGGTTGGCATCACTTTATTTAAAATATTATCCCACAAATATATATTTCTATAAGAAGATTAAAATTGTGGTTACAATTGGTGGTACAATGGACCGTGCTCTCGCTCAAATAATTAGCACAGGAAAAATTTAGCGAAGTCATTGCAGATAGAGAAATGCAATTTGTTAAAAAAATCACTAATAGTATAAAGGAAACTCTTTATATTATGCACGAAATTGCATAATTTAGAATTGGTAATAATCTTGGTAATGTGTAAAAATTATTATCAACTTTTACAGCTTAATAGCTGAAGATGTTTGTTAATGTACCAAAATTAACTAAACAAAGAACATTTCCCTTGGCATATTATTTGTATTTATGCATCGACTTTTGCACTCAGGCAAATTTTAATAGGTTAAAATAAGGATAAACTAAAAATATAAATTTAATCAAAACACGGTGGTAACAATGAAAAACAAATCTACATTAATGATATTATTTTTACTGGGCTTTTTGCTTTCTGCAAATCTTACATTTGCCCAGTTTAATGATTACTCAATTAAGCTTGGCATTCAACCGAATGTGCTCCTCTCTGATACTGAGTTTGATAAAGATCTAAGACCCGCTAACGCTCAATATAAATTCTCAGGTCTTGGCAGGGTGTTTTTAAGGTTTGAATTCTTTACTGAAGTTCTGGAAGCAGAGGTTGGTGGAGGATTTGGAAGACTTGCCGGGGTTGATACTCAAAATAAAAACTGGTGGACATACATTATTCCATTTGATTATAGGTTCATTCTCAGTCCATTCGAAATGGATGTTTGGAATCCTTACATATATGGCGGTGCCGGCGGGATGTATTTTAATGTTGATGAAATGCCTTCCGATCCATCTCCACAGGCAACAAAGCAAAAAGGATGGACAGCTATTTTCCCCGTTGGTGGTGGATTTGAAATTGGAATATCTGATGCATTTATTATCGATTTATCCGGTGGTTATACTTTTACACTATCTGATGATTTAAATGGATATAATAATAAAGATGTTGCAGGTACTGATCAGGCATATGATGGATATTTCAATGTGGGTATAGGATTTACCTTGGTAAATGGATATGGTGGATCTGATAATGATAAAGATGGTTTAATAAAGAGGGTAGAGCTGGAAATTGGAACTGATCCTGACAACCCTGATACAGATGGTGATGGATTGAAAGATGGCGAAGAAGTAAATAAATATAAAACTGATCCGCTTAATCCAGATTCAGATGGGGACCAACTTAAAGATGGCGAAGAAGTTAATAATTATAAAACTGATCCTCTCAATACAGATACAGACGGTGATACACTTAAAGACGGCCAGGAAGTAATTACTTACAAAAC
>CBEPPX010000639.1:0-1623 GCA_965511205.1 uncultured Ignavibacteriales bacterium
CTCCGAATCATTTTACTTTGTTACTTCAAATTAAAAGTTTATTAGTTAGCCTACTAAAAACCGTTGAAACGGTTAATAAAGTTTGCCCTTTTTTCACTAACCCACGACTTAAGTCGTGGGTTAATACATAGAGATAAATAAGATACTAACCGTTTTAACGGTTTATAAAACAATTGACAAGCATGAACAAATAATCAGTTTACCTAATAAATTATTTATTAGGAATATTTTTTAAAAGCTTTTGTACTTCTTCATTTTTTAACTCACGGTAATGCCCTACCGGGATATTTGCTTTTACATTTGCAAAGCTGCTTCTATTTAAGTTTTTAACATTATAATTTAAAGCTTCAAACATTATTTTAACAAAACGGTTTCTTCCTTCAACACATTCAACTTGAACAATTTTTCTCTCTCTATGATTTACAAAAGTTATCTTTTCGAACCTCCCTCTTTTCCTATCTATATAAATTCCAGCTAAAAGTTTTTTCTTATCTTCATCATCAAGCCGGCGGTCTAATTTTACCTCATATATCTTTGGCACTTTATTTTTAGGATGAGTTAAAAGGTTCGAAAAATCGCCATCATTTGTTAAAAGAAGAACCCCTGTTGTATTGTAATCCAATCTACCAACCGGGTAAATCTTTTCCCTGGTATTAATTAAGTCTATAACGGTCTTCCTGTTTTTCTCATCGCTGGTTGTGCTTACAACACCCTTCGGTTTATTAAGCAGTATGTAAATATTCTTTTTTACGCGAACTCGTTCGCCATCAATCTGCACTTCATCTTTATCCGGATTTACTTTAAAGCTAAGATCAATTATTAGCTGGTTGTTAACCGAAACCCTTCCCTGTAGAATCAGCTCTTCAGCTTTTCTTCTTGAAGTAACACCGCTATCTGCAAGATATTTATTGATCCTTACCATTATTCTCTTCCTGCTCTTTTACTTCTTCATCTAAATTTTCTTCAAGTGCATTCATCATAATTTTTCGTTTCTGTTCTATAAAATCATCATCTTCCATAATCTCTTCAATCTCTCTCGGTTTTGGAAGATCAGTAAGATTATTCAATCCAAAGTACTTCAAAAATTCATCAGTTGTTCCATAAAGAAGCGGTCTTCCAACTGAATCTGCCCTGCCGGTAATTGCAATAAGATATTTTTCCAGCAACGAACTTAAAATATGATCTGAGTTTACTCCGCGTATAGATTCTAATTCCGGTTTTGTAATCGGCTGCTTGTAAGCGATGATTGATAGAGTTTCCAATGCAGCAGGGCTAAGCCGTCTTTTTGTTCTTTCAGATGAAAGATAACCAACGTATTTAGCATTCTCTTCAGTTGTAGCAAAGAGGTAACCGTTAGCAATCTTTAAGATATTGAAAGCTTTATTTTGGCTAAGGTAATTTTCATTAAGAGAATTGACACAGTTTTCAATATCGGGTAAAGTTATCTCCGAATCTTCACCGTCAATTCCTTTTATAGCTTTAATAATATCGTTACCGCTTAACGGTTCATCGGATGAAAAGATTAAAGCTTCAATTATTGAGTTATAAATATTATCCATTATTTATTTTATAAATTATAAAATTATTAAAGTTTACAGATTCCTTGATTCCTATCCTTCCTGA
>CBEPPX010000640.1:0-1617 GCA_965511205.1 uncultured Ignavibacteriales bacterium
ACTGATCGAAAAAAACTTCAGAGAAATAATGAATATTCTTGGGTTAGATTTGAGTGATGAAAGTCTTAAAGATACACCAAAGCGTGTTGCAAAAATGTATGTAAAAGAAATCTTCCGTGGATTGAATCCGGATAACAAACCACAGCCAACACTTTTTGAAAACAAGTTTAAATTCAACGAGATGCTGGTTGAAAGGGACATTACAATTTATTCATACTGCGAGCATCATTTTGTTCCGATAACCGGCAAAGCACACATAGCTTATTTTCCAAAGAATCATGTTATTGGATTATCAAAGCTTAACAGGATTGCTCAATATTATGCTAAACGTCCGCAGGTTCAAGAAAGATTAACAATACAGATTGCAAATGAATTGAAAGAGACACTCCAGACTGATGATATTGCTGTAATAGTTGATGCTGACCATATGTGTGTTGCTTCGCGCGGTGTAAATGATGTTAACAGCTCAACAGTAACATCAAGCTATAGTGGTAAATTTCTGAATGATGAAACAAAAAAAGAATTTTTAAGCCATACCAGAAAACATTAAAACAAAAATGATTTTAGTTACAGGGGCAACAGGTTATGTAGGCGGAAGATTAGTTCCCCGTTTGCAAGAGCAAGGATATAAAGTTCGATGTCTTGCAAGAGATGCATCTCGTTTAAAGGATAGATGGGAAGATGTAGATATTGTTCAGGGCGATGTGCTTAATAAAGATTCCCTCCAAAATGTTTTCAGAGAAATTGATACTGCTTATTATTTAATTCATTCGATGGGTGGTGAAGGTGAATTTTCAGAGACTGATATAAGAGCAGCAGAGAATTTTGCTAGCGCTGCAAAAAGACAAGGCGTAAAAAGGATTATTTACCTGGGTGGTTTAGGATCTTCCGATGAGCGACTTTCAAAACATTTAAGCAGCAGATTGCAAACAGGTGATACATTAAGAAAATTTGGAGTTTCAGTAACAGAATTCAGAGCTGGTGTTATTGTAGGATCAGGTAGTCTCTCCTTCGAAATGATAAGATATCTTACCGAGCGATTAAAATTTATGATAACTCCAAAATGGGTTAATACAAAAACACAACCCATTGCCATCAGGGATGTTCTTCGCTATCTTGTTGGGGCGCTTACATCAGAAAAATCCAAAGGTGAAATAATTGATATTGGTGGAGAAGATGTTCTTACTTATAAAGATTTAATGAATATTTATGCTGAAGTAAGAGGATTAAAAAGATATTTCATAAAGGTTCCAGTTTTAACTCCAAAGTTATCTTCACATTGGATTGGTTTGGTTACACCACTTCCATCCAGAGTTGCAAAACCATTAGTTGATGGTTTGAAAAATGAATTAATATGCAAAAGTAATAAAGCAAAAGAATTATTCGGTTTTGAAACTCTTTCCTACCGCGAAGCCGTTGAGCTTGCTCTGCAAAGAAACAAAGAAGGCAAAACAGAGACCATTTGGTTCAGTTCTTACTCTTCAGGAATAAAAAACACAGATACCCCCGTTCATCTTACGCAAAAAGAAGGAATGATTATTGAAAAAAGAGAAACCCGTATAAATGCAACTGTTGAATCAGCATTTAAAGCTTTTACTTCTATCGGAGGAAAAAATG
>CBEPPX010000641.1:0-1611 GCA_965511205.1 uncultured Ignavibacteriales bacterium
GATTTTCGTGAAGACCTTTTTAAGCCCGGGTATTTTAATGCAAAAGTTAATAAAGGTGATACAGTTGTTGTCACTTTATCTGTTAAGCCTATAGTGGGAGATTGTTTTTCTTCGTTCACCAAGGAAAAGGAACGACGTGAGAAGATAATTGAAAAATCTGGTGATAATGAAATCCTATCTAACCTTTATCTTGCTGCAGACCAGTTTATTGTAAAAAGAAGAGCAATGGGAAAATCTATCATTGCCGGTTATCATTGGTTTTCGGATTGGGGACGCGATACAATGATTTCACTGCCGGGTTTAACTCTATCAACGCGTCGGTTTAATGATGCACAAAGTATTTTGGAAACTTTTGCTGCTTCGCTGGATAGAGGAATGATTCCAAATAGATTTCCGGATTATGGTGAATCGCCTGAATTTAACACCGTTGATGCAACTCTCTGGTTTTTTGTTGCAGTAAAAAAATATCTCGATGCCTCAAATGATTTTTTCTTTGTAAGAGAAGTTATATATCCAAGATTTAAAAAAATTATTGAGTGGCACGAAAAAGGGACACGGCATAATATTCACGAAGATTATGACTGCTTGCTTTATGCCGGTGAACCGGGAGTGCAACTAACCTGGATGGATGCAAAGATTGGCGATTGGGTTGTTACTCCGCGGCAGGGCAAAGCTGTTGAAATAAACGCTCTCTGGTATAACGCATTAATGATCGGTTCTCATTTAGCGAATATGTTTAATGATAATGACTGTGAGATTTATTATAAAGAAAAAGCAAAAAAAGTTCTTAAAAATTTCAATGAAACATTTTGGAATGATAAGAGCGGCTATCTTTATGATTATGTTGATGGCGATTACAAAGACACATCATTCCGCCCCAATCAGCTTTATGCTACAAGTTTGCCATATAAATTATTAGATGTAAATAAAGCAAAACTTATTGTTGATAAAGTTTATGATAAACTTTATACACCGTTCGGATTAAGAAGCCTTTCTACTGACGATAAAAATTATAAACCTATTTATACTGGAGATCAATACTTGCGCGATGCGGCTTATCATCAGGGAACAGTTTGGAGTTATTTGCTTGGCGTTTTTGCCGATGCTATTGAATATGCTTACCCTGGTGAGAAAGACACAAGAATCAAAAAAATAATTGAAGATTTTATACCGCACCTTTCATCAGCTGGAATTGGAACGATATCTGAAATCTTTGATGGCGACTTTCCACATAATCCAAAAGGAACCATAGCACAAGCTTGGAGTGTTGCTGAGTTTTTAAGAATTTACATAAAATACAATGGGAAAAATGATTGATTCGTTTAGGAAACACTATCCAGAATATTTAATGGAAGCCATAGAGCTTGGTCTGTTTATGATTTCCGCTGGTGTGTTTGTTTCAATCATTGAGTACGATGGTTCGATTGTCAAACAATTAATTCCAAATGTGCAAGTAAGATTAGTTTTAATTGGAATTGCAATGGGATTAACCGTCGTTCTTCTCATAAATTCAAAATTAGGAAAACGATCCGGCGCTCATATGAATCCAGCTTTGACTTTAACTTTTTACAGACTCGGTAAAATAAAATTTTGGGATGCTGTATTTTATGT
>CBEPPX010000642.1:0-1598 GCA_965511205.1 uncultured Ignavibacteriales bacterium
ATGGTAGATAGGATTGATAATAAGGGCGATCATTTTGAGTTAATAACAAAGAAGGTAAATTACAAAGCGTTAAAGGTTGTGCTTGCAATTGGAAAATCCGGAAATGCAAGAATGCTTAATGTCCCAGGAGAAAATCTTCCAAAAGTTTATAATCGTCTCTTCGATCCTGCAGATGCAAAAGAACATGATGTGCTTGTTGTGGGCGGAGGTGATTCTGCGATTGAAACAGCAATTGCAACTGCGGAATATGCTAATTCAGTAACAATATCTTACAGGAAACCCTCCTTTGCAAGACCGAAAGAAGGAAACGTTGAAAAATTAAATCAACTTGAAGGCGACGGAAAATTAAAATTATTAATGGAGACGAATGTAAAAGAGATTAAAGAAAACTCCGTTTTTATTGTTGATAAAGAAGGTAAGGAATCTGAATTAGCTAACACGATGATCTTTACGATGATAGGGAGAGAACTCCCTGTTGATTTCTTTAAACGCAGTAAAATTAAAATGGAAGGTGAACTTTCGTTAACCGCAAAACTTCAATTTTTGTTATTAATACTTGTTGCGGGAATAATTTATTTTGGCAAAAGCAGTGCTCTATTTTATAAAGATATATTTGGCAAGGTAGATTCTTTTTCTGATGCGTTTGGATATATCTTTACCGCAGATTTTTGGGGAAAATTTTTGACTCTCCCGGGAGTTTTTGTTTCAACATTATTCTCCGATCAAATTAAGATATGGAGTGTTACAAAATATATTAATGCACCAATTGCATATTTATGTTTTGTAAGTGCAGTTCTGCTGGGTATCTACCTGTTAGTAAAATTCATTAAAGAAAATTATAAAACATTCTCGTTTGATTGGAAAACATTTAAATATACTTATTTCATTTTGGTTGCAATCTTTTTTGCTATAGTATTTTTTGGCGGAAGATATTTTGGTGTAAACCTTTTAGGAAAATCACAATCGTTCTGGTACACAGGATTTTACTCACTTACCATCCTTATCTTCGGTTTAAGAAGAATGAAAATGAAACCTACCCGGTATATAATATTTCAAACCTGGTCTTTGATATTAATCCAGGCTTTACCGTTGTTCATCCTGCCAGAGTTTATTTTTCCAGCACTTGGTAAAGCTGGATTACTTGGTAGTTCCGATGGTTTTGTGATGAGCCAGGTTTTTCCAAAAGAAAGTTACTGGCGCTCATACGGTTTTATACTTGCGTGGCCGTTAAACTTTAGCAACTTATACAATTCAAATATTACAACTTTTTGGCTGCTATTCAGTTTGTTTCAAACGTTTGTATTTATTCCGTTTATAGTGTACAAATGGGGTAAAGGTGCTTACTGTGGCTGGATTTGTTCGTGTGGAGCGATGGCAGAAACCCTGGGTGATGAATACAGAACACTTGCACCGCACGGACCAAATGCAAAGAAGTGGGAGAACTTCGGGCAATGGGCTTTACTAGTTGCATTCATTATTACCGGCTTAAAACTGGTCGCAGTTCTTTACAATGTGGACATTCCCATCATAAACGAGAATATGGCTTATACTGCAGATTTCTTACATAAGTTTTATTACATTGGAATTGATGTAATTTT
>CBEPPX010000643.1:0-1595 GCA_965511205.1 uncultured Ignavibacteriales bacterium
GATTTATTGAGGCAAACTGCTTCCCAAAGTAACAATCCCGATAACCTGATGGGATGGGGCATAATCAATACTCTGGATGTAGTCAATTCGCTTGTTACAACAACTGAAGGTGATGAAGTACCGGAAGATTTTTATATTTTAAAAAACTATCCAAATCCTTTTAATCCTTCTACAAAAGTTCAATTTTCTGTTCCACAGCAATCTGATGTTAAAATAACTTTACACGATATGTTGGGGAGGGAAATAAAACTTCTTTTTGAGGATGAAGTGGATACCGGAATGCACGAATTTGTAGTTGATGCCGGAAACCTTGCAAGCGGTGTTTATCTTGTAAGAATGATTACCGGAACCTTTAATAAAACTATTAAAATTTCTCTACTTAAGTAATATTTCGCCTGACCCGGAGTAAAAAAGTCTTCGGGTCAGGCATTAACTCCCTTGATTTTCAGCTTTCCTATACATAAAATACATAACTCAATTCAAATTATTATTCAGGAGAAAACATAAATGTTACTACGGTATCTTACTATTATTTCGTTTTCATTTTTTTTATTACTAATTGCATGCTCTCCGGAGCAATCTGAAGTAATTGTTGCAGAGTATGGAAAGCATAAAATCAGTATTGATGAATTTGAAAATGCTTACGCAAAAAATGTTGGTAGTTTGGAAATTGCGGAAAACGCAAGTTCACAGGATTACTATGATTTTATGGACCTCTATGTAAAATTTAAAATGAAGTTGCGGGATGCTGAAGTTAGGGGCTACACATCTGACCCGGAACTTGAAGATGAACTTACAAGTTATCAAAAACAGGTTGGGGTTTCGTACTTAATAGAGAAAGAACTAATTGGGCCTGGTATTTATGATCTGTATGAAAAAAGAAAAGAGGAACTAAGAGTAAGTCATTTAATGATAAGACCAGATTCATCTGGTGTTGATGCTGCACAAGATTATGCTAACTCTTTACTCGATAGCATAAAAAATGGTGCATCTTTTGAAGAGATGGTAAAAAAATATTCGCAGGATCAATTTTCTGCCCCCAGCGGCGGAGATATTTTTTATATAACAGCAGGATTGCTTCCTGTTTCTTTCGAAGATGCAATGTATAAAACCAATGCCGGCGAAGTTTACCCGGAAGCTGTACAAACAAGGTATGGCTCTCATCTAATCAAAATAACTGAAAGGGGACCACGCATACCAAAAATAAAAGCCAGCCATATTCTTATTAGTTATTTCAATCCTGAAGGACAAATGGATTCGGCTGCCGCTTTACTTACAGTTGATTCCTTAGTGGCAGAGCTTAAAGCGGGTGTTGATTTTGATGAGCTGGTTTTAAAGTATTCTGATGATACCGGTACCAAAAATAAAGGCGGCGATCTTGGTTTCTTTGAAAGAAGAATGATGGTTAAAGAATTTGATGAAGCAGCTTTTAAAATGGAAATTGGCGAAATATCTGAGCCTATACAAACAAATTTTGGTTACCATATTATTAAGCTAACCGATAAAATGGAATATCCTTCGTTTGAAGAAGAACGAGAGAATTTAAAGGAGATGTATGAAAAACAACGTTACCAGTTTGATTATGATAACCTTAT
>CBEPPX010000644.1:0-1593 GCA_965511205.1 uncultured Ignavibacteriales bacterium
GAAGCAAAACTGCTTGAGATTGTCTTAAAGGCAGGTGCCCTACCCGCTCCCGTAGATATTATTGAAGAAAGAACTGTCGGACCATCATTGGGGCAGGATTCTGTTAACAGCGGGTTTACTTCGGTGATGCTTGGTTATTTGCTTGTAGGTATATTTATGGTGTTTTACTATCACCGCACAGGTACAATAGCCGCGGCTGTACTTACTTTCACAATACTTTTTATACTTGGTGTTCTTGCAGGATTTAACGCCACACTTACTCTACCCGGTATTGCAGGTATCATTTTAACAATTGGTATGGCTGTGGATGCCAACGTACTTATCTTCGAGAGGATCAGGGAAGAGATGGCTACGGGTAAAACGATTAAGGCATCTATTGACAGCGGCTTTTCAAGAGCTTATTCAGCTATTATAGATTCAAACATTACTACATTCTTTACAGGCATTATACTTTTCCAGTTTGGTACAGGACCAATACAGGGTTTTGCTTTAACATTAATGATAGGTATTGCTGCTAGTTTATTCAGCGCATTGGTTGTTGCAAGATTAATCTTCGATATGATGGTAGCAAAAGGTATAAAAGTAACTGTAGGATAATTTAAACGCTTTAAGGAGTTCACTTATAACATGCGAATATTCGAAAATTTAAATTTTGATTTCTTAGGAAAAAGAAAAATAGCTTATACAATTTCTGCTGCGCTATTTGCACTTGGAATACTTGGTGTTATTTCAAGAGGGTTTCATTTTGGTGTAGATTTTAAAGGTGGCAGCGAGATTGTACTTCAATTTGAAAACCCGGTGGATATTACAAGGGTAAGAGAAGATGTAGCTGATATAGGGCTGGGAAATCTTGAAGTGGTTACTTTTGGCGGCGAAACCGGTGTGATGATCAGAACTGAAGAACAGGTTATCCCTGCAAATATTTTCCCGGTAGTTGTTCAGCGGATTGAACTGGCAATTGATAGAGTTTACCAGGATGTTCCCCGGCAGGTAGTTGATTCCACATCCAGCTCACTTACTTACACTTTCGAAAATGCTGATACAACCAATCATGTTGTTGACGCACTATTTGCAGCAGGTTTTCAATCGGGCAGAGTTTCCGAAGAACCGGATAATACTCAAATGATTGTACGGGTAGGAATTGCAGACTGGATTGAAGAGAACCTGAGAGAAAAAGAGACTGACAACCCGTTTATCGTTCTTAAAGAAGACCGGGTTGGTCCTAAGATTGGCGAAGAATTAAAACAGGATGCTGTTCTGGCAATGATATTTGCTTTGATTGCAATCCTTATCTACCTCGGTTTCAGGTTTAAATTTATTTTTGCTTTTGGCGCTGTTGCCGCTCTTTTCCACGATGTACTTATAACCATGGGCTTATTTGCAGCATTGTACGGATTGATTCCGGGATTGAACTTAGAAATTGATATAACTGTTGTTGCAGCGTTTTTAACACTTATTGGTTATTCAATCAACGATACAGTTGTTAATTTTGACAGGATCAGGGAGAATATCAAGATTCACAAAACCAGACCGATAGAGGATATTATTAATACAAGCATCAGCCAGACGATGAGCAGAACAGTTTTAACAAGT
>CBEPPX010000645.1:0-1592 GCA_965511205.1 uncultured Ignavibacteriales bacterium
TACATTGCCTGCCCGGGTATTGTTCAGGAACAGATGGATCGATTTGCAAAGCTTACAGGAAGGGGATATCATTTATTTGATTACTTAGGAGCACCGGATGCTGAAAAAATTATTATAATGATGGGTTCTGGCTCACAGGCAGCGGAGGAAACAGTTAATTATTTAACGGCGCAGGGCGAAAAAGTTGGCTTATTAAAAGTAAGATTATACAGACCATTTTCGCTTGATCATTTTATAAACGCATTGCCGGAATCAGTAAAATCGATTGCTGTTTTAGATAGAACAAAAGAGCCGGGCGCTTTAGGCGAACCTCTTTACATGGATGTGGTTAACGCTATATCTGAAAAATTTTCACAGGGTGAACTTAAGTTCAGCTACCCGAAGATAACGGGCGGCAGGTATGGATTGTCATCCAAGGAATTTACACCAGCAATGGTTAAATCAGTTTATGATAATCTTGATAACGAAAAACCGAAAAATCGTTTTACAGTTGGAATAAATGAAGATGTTACAAACTCTAGCATAGATTTCGATCCTTCATTTTCTGTAGAAGCCGAAGAGACTTTCCGCGGCAAGTTTTACGGGCTTGGCGCCGATGGAACAGTTGGTGCGAACAAGAATTCGATTAAAATTATTGGCGAAGGCACAGATTATTATGCACAGGGTTACTTTGTTTACGATTCAAAAAAATCCGGTTCAATGACCATTTCTCATCTTCGTTTTGGTCCTAAACCTATTAAATCAACTTACTTAATTAGCACTGCAAACTTTATAGCGTGTCACCAGAATGGTTTCCTGGAAAAGATAGATATGCTTAACGATGCTGTTGAAGGTGCAACATTCCTATTAAACACAAAACTTTCAAAAGATGAAGTGTGGAATTCGCTTCCCGAAACTGTTCAGAAAGATCTTATTGAAAAGAAGATGAAGTTCTATGTTATCGATGCATACAAAGTTGCAAATGAAACGGGAATGGGTGTAAGGATAAACACCATCATGCAAACCTGCTTCTTCGCAATTTCAAATATCTTCCCAAAAGAAGAAGCGATAAGTATGATTAAAGATTCCATAAAGAAAACATACGGCGCAAAAGGCGATAAAATTGTTCAAATGAATTTTGATGCAGTTGATAAAACGGTGGAAAACCTTTACGAAGTTACAATTCCGGGAAAAGTTACCAGCACACTTCAGCTTCAGCCAGCAGTTTCTGGCAATGCACCAAAATTTGTGATGGACGTTACCGCTAAAATTATTGCAGGTAAAGGCGATGATCTTCCAGTAAGTAAATTCCCTGTTGATGGAACTTTTCCGCTCTCAACAACTAAATGGGAAAAAAGAAACATTGCGCTGGAAGTTCCGGTATGGGATGTCGATACCTGTATTCAGTGTAATAAATGTGTTATAGTTTGCCCGCATGCAACAATTAGGGCAAAAGTTTTTGAAGAGAAAGATTTGAACGGTGTTCCTGAAACGTTTAAGTATACTAAGTTCAAAGCAAAAGATTATGGTACTGATATGCTCTATGCTTTACAGGTTGCAGTTGAAGATTGTACAGGGTGTGCTCTCTGTGTAGATGTTTGTCCTGCAAAGAA
>CBEPPX010000646.1:0-1584 GCA_965511205.1 uncultured Ignavibacteriales bacterium
GTTTTTCCTAATCCGGTAAATGCTGCATTTGCTTTTTTTGTGTTTTTACTCATATCGAATTTAAAAACATTCTCTACTTTTATTTTTGCATTTTTTGCAAGCGCAGTTATTCTTTCTTTCAATTCTTCATTATCAATTGGAGTAAGCTTATAAAAGATCGGTAAGATTAAAACCGGGAAAATTTGCGAAAGCACAACCGAAACAATAAACATAATTACCGCAAAGGGAAGCCACCAGCTGTCGCCAAATTGATTTAAAGAAAAGTAAAAAAGCAATAGAATTGGAATTCCAATTACAAGCGAAACAAGCAATCCTTTAAAATTTTCCCAGATCCATTTTCCAAAAGATTGGTTGGATAGGTTGTATTCGTGTTCTAAATAAAAACCTGAATAATAACTTACCGGGAAAGATAGAATCGAGCCAGCAAATCCCACAACAAGTATAAAACAAATTAAAAGCAGGTAGGAATTAGAAATAAATTCCGAAAGGTAGTTTTCCAATCTTAAACTGTAACCAAGCCATATAAAAAGAAAAATTAAAATAAATGAAGCGATACCCTCACTAATTCCTATAGCTAATTTTATATTGTTGTATCTTTTAGCATCCATGGTTGTAAAAATAGTTAAAGGGGATTAGGTAAGCAATTTATTGTTATGTCATAAAAAATCCCGAAGCTAAAGAATAACTTCGGGAGTAAAATTGGAATATTTCTAAAGAGCTATTCCTGCTCGGATGTTCCATCTGATTCTAAAACTTCTTCAGTAGTCTTAGCACAACATTCTTTTTTACAATCCGGTTTACATTCTTTTTTACTCATTTCCTTATGGTTCTTATGATAGCTTGCTTTTTCTTTTTCATCACACTGCTTTTTACATTCTTCTCTGCTTTTTCCTTCGCATTCTTTTTTTACATCTTCACTTACGGATAAAGTAGATTGATTATCAACCGATATTTGTTCAGTTTGAATGGTTTGCTCTTTTTTTAATTCAGTTTCAGTTTGTGCATTTGCCGTAAATGCAAAAAACAAAACTAACGACAGGATAGCGAGAATATATTTCATAAAGTACCTTTCCAGAATTTTGAAATTAATTTGAATTTCTTATTTAGATGTAGATTCGAGGTGTTAAATTACAAATTTATCAACGATTTGCAATAGGCAAATATTCCCCCGTTTATCTTATATTATTTCTACATTTTCGGCTAATAACCAACCAATTTTGCCATCTGCCAATCTTATTTTTATCCAGTCATCAAGTTTATCTTCTAATTTTACTTTAAGTCCTTCGTGGATAACAAAAGTATCTGTGCTTTTAATATCGGGCGAAGTTTTAACAGTTACAGACTGGACAACAATCACTCCGCTCTTCTCAGTCACTTCTCTGTTAACTTTAACAACCAGAAGTGAAACAGTGAGCGCAAGTATTATCAGCACACCTAATCCTGAGAATAGAATTACTTTTTGCTGGAAGATTGTTTTCGCAAAAAAGTAATACGCAATAAAAAATAAAAGCAGGATATAAAAAGCATAAACTACGTAACTCCAACCATTAATAGTGAGCATACCGAGAACAGCTTCCCAAATAT
>CBEPPX010000647.1:0-1579 GCA_965511205.1 uncultured Ignavibacteriales bacterium
TAATTTAGGGGCAGAATCAAACCTTTGACATTAATTGTGAAAAGAGAAAAAGCATACCTCTACATCCAGATGTTCTTCCAACAACAGTTTTATACTTGTTTGTTCATTAAAAGGATTCATTGACTCTAAAGAGACGTTTTAGAACTTAAGACAGAAATAAATTGTACAAATACGGTGTGGCTCACATAACTGCATTGCACCTAAACCTATTTTTAAATGGCAACCTGTCCCGCTGTGCGGGAGTCGGCGTTGAGCTTGCCTGCCGTAGGTAAGGCGCTAGTCGCAGAACTCTAACTCACTGAATCGATTCCCAGAATATTATTATCTTTTATCCTCTTGACTTTTTGCATATTAAAGAGGTCATAGCACAGTCAGTAATGATGAACACCATTTATTAACTCGATCTTTTGCAAAGGAAAATTCTTTCTGATCTATTCCGTTTGTTTCTAAATGCAAACGCAATCTTTCAATATGTCTTTGTCCAACCTTCTCCAAAATATTTTTATCAAAATATGACATATTTTGGCAAAAATATTTACCGTATTTTCTGGTACTTTATATTAGCTCAATTGTTATTGGGGACTAATTAATTGAAAAAATTTTAGTGCGAGAGAGAAGTTGGTGGTAGTTTTTTCTTTTAAACCATAAAGAACCTTCTCTAATCCTTGCCTGCAGCAGGCAGGTTCAACATTATTTTTGAATAGTGCCCTCACAAGCTATCCAAACTGCTAAAAGTGACATGTATCAAATCTGTAAAGTAAATTACACTAATGTTGTGCCGATATTCCAACTATTTTATATCTTTGTACTTTACAAATAAAGAATTTTTCTCTAAATCATCTTTGGATTTAATGGATAAGCTGGCAGACACAAAAGTTAAAAAACAGAACCCGGATCATTCAACAATTATTGCTGAAAAGAATACGCATATTGGTGAAGGTTACTTTACCGTAATTGCGGGTCCCTGCGCACTGGAAAATGAAGAGATTGCCTTGCAAACCGCAAAAGCAGTTGAGAGTGCCGGCGCAGAAATATTTCGCAGCTCACTCTTTAAACCAAGAACATCGCCTTACGCTTACCAGGGTTACGGATTTGATGGAATAGAAATTATAAGAAAGATACGTAAGGAAACTTCCCTTCTTATTGAATCTGAAATTTTAACAACGGAGCAGTTAGAAAATATAGGCGATGAACTTGATATTATAAGAATTGGTTCACGCAACATGGATAATTACGAGCTGCTAAAAGAGGTGGGTAAAACTAACAAACCGATTCTTCTTAAAAGAAATATGAGCGCAACCTTAGAGGAATTCCTTTTAGCCGCTGAGTATATTTTATCCGTTGGCAACGAAAAGGTTATTCTCTGCGAACGAGGTATAAGAACTTTTGAACCATACACAAGAAACACATTGGATATTTTAGCAGTTCCAGCATTAAAAGAACTTACGCATCTACCTGTAATTGTAGATCCTTCGCACAGCACCGGCAAAGCCAGTCTTGTTCCATCGGCAAGCAAAGCAGCCCTTGCAGCAGGCGCGGATGGATTAATAATTGAAGTTCATCCTAACCCGGAAAAAGC
>CBEPPX010000648.1:0-1577 GCA_965511205.1 uncultured Ignavibacteriales bacterium
ACAACTGATGGCGGAACAAACTGGGTGCCCCAAATAAGCGGAACATCTTTACCACTTTATGATGTCGCCTTTAGCGATGCCAATAATGGTATTGTTGTTGGAGGAGGTGGAACCATGGAGGGTTTAATTCTGCGTACTACCGATGGTGGTGCAAGCTGGGTTGATGTAACTCCTGGAACACAACCAGTGCTTAGTGGTGTTTCTCTTGCAGATGCAAATAATGGAGTTGCAGTAGGGCTTCTTGGCACAATTCTAAGAACTGTAGATGGCGGCGCAACCTGGAGCAGCGAAACCAGTGGAACAACTGAATTCCTGACAGACGTCTTTTTTCTTGAAGCCAATAAAGGATTTGCAGTTGGAACCGAAGGCACAATTCTCCGTTATGGGGGACCGGTGGGCGTCAATGATGACCAGAGTAGCATTCCTGGTCAATTCGCATTAAACCAGAATTATCCCAATCCATTTAACCCTTCAACTGTAATCTCATTTTCAGTACCACTAACAGCTCAAGTTACATTAAAAGTGTATGATGTACTCGGAACTGAAATAGCAACATTAATAAATGAAGAAAAATCTGCAGGTACTTACCAGGTAACATTAGACGGAAGCAGTCTTTCGAGCGGAATGTACTTCTATAAGTTACAATCTGGTAATTTTGCAGAGACAAAAAAAATGTCGTTATTAAAATAGTATTTATGATTTACGAGATTTAGATTTAAGGCGATCTTTTTATGATCGCCTTTTTTATTTTTATATACCTTCCATTACAAAGATGATTTTATTATAATGCTATCAAATTATTAACAATACATTCTTTACAATAATGATAAAACCAAAATTTATTCCACTCACCTCAATTACTCAATATCCGCCGGATGAGATGATAAAAAGATCACAGGAGTTTTATAAGTATATTAAACGAAGAAGAACAGTAAGAGATTTTTCAGAGAGGGCTGTACCACTTGAAGTAATTGAGAATTGCATACTTACTGCGGGCACTGCACCAAGCGGGGCTAACCTTCAGCCGTGGCATTTTGTTGTCGTTTCTGATCCCGGGATTAAAAAGAAAATTCGAGTAGCTGCTGAAGAGGAAGAGAAAGAGTTTTACACTAATCGGGCACCCAAAGAATGGTTAGATGCTTTAGCTCATCTTGGTACTGATGAACATAAACCATTTCTAGAAACTGCACCTTATTTGATAGCCATCTTTTCAAAAAGTTATGATTTTCTTCCGGATAGTAAGAAAGTAAAGCACTACTATGCACAGGAATCTACTGGTATTGCCTGCGGAATGCTAATTACTGCGATCCACAATGCCGGTTTGGCTTCTCTAACACATACACCAAGCCCTATGAATTTTTTAAATGAAGTTTTAGGAAGACCAAAAAACGAACGACCGTTTTTGCTGCTTGTAGTTGGCTATCCTGCAAAAGATGCAAAGGTGCCTGACATAAAAAAGAAAAAGCTGGATGAAATTTCCAGCTTTTTTAAATAATGTTTTTTTAAAACAATTACTTTAGTAAAATCATTTTCTTTGTATCAGTAAATGAACCTGCTACTATCCTGTAATAATAAAT
>CBEPPX010000649.1:0-1574 GCA_965511205.1 uncultured Ignavibacteriales bacterium
TAAACAAAATACTGCTATAGCAGTAATAATATGACTTCAAAACAGATAAATAAAATTGTAGTTTTTCACAGAAAGAAAAGTGGCTTAACGCAAAAGCAATTAGCTGATATTGCTGGAGTTGGTAAAACTGCTGTCTTCGATGTAGAAAAAGGTAAAGAAACAGTCAGACTAAACACTTTGATAAAAATATTATCTGCACTTAATATTAAGCTAAATTTACACAGTCCTTTGATTCATTTAATGGAAGAATATGATGAGGAAAGCTAAGGTATTCAATTTCGGAGAATATGCCGGTGACTTAATTGAAGTTGAAAAAAGTAAAAAATACAATTTCATTTATGATGATGATTATAATGGTCCTCCAATCTCACTAACTATTCCAATTATAAAAAGGAAATATGAGTTTAATCTTTTCCCGCCCTTCTTTGAAGGATTACTGCCTGAAGGAATGCAGTTAGAAGCGCTGATAAGACAAACAAAAACTGACCGGAACGACTTTCTTTCTTTGCTGCTGATCACGGGAAAAGATCTTGTAGGTTCGGTAACAATTGACGAAGCAGAATGAATGTTTGTCCAATAACATACAAACCATGCGGTGATAAAAAGTATTCTGTAAAAGGATTAAAACTTCTTTCCTCAACATTAGAAGATTTGAATGATTTATCTTTAACTCAGGAAGAACAGTTGAAGGAAGCAGCATCAAGAGCTGTAAAAATGTCAATCCAGGGAGTGCAACCTAAACTAAGTGCAAGATTAAAAGTAAAAGAAAAAATGTTTGAAATTGTGGATCGTTATGGAGAGTATATTTTAAAACCACAAAGTAACTTCTATCCGGAAGTACCTGAAAATGAAGACCTCACAATGCGACTGGCACATATCGCCGGCATTGAAATTCCGCTGCACGGTTTGGTTTATTCAATTGACGGTAGATTTACTTATTTCATTAAAAGATTTGATAGGTATGGTAAAAAGAATAAACGGTCGCTGGAGGATTTTGCACAACTAGCAGGGAAATCAAGAGAGACCAAATATGATTTTAGTATGGAAAAGGTAGTAGCCATTCTTGATGAGTATTGTACTTTCCCGGTAATTGAAAAGGTAAAGCTCTTCAGATTAACTCTTTTTAATTTTCTGATTGGTAACGAAGATATGCATTTAAAGAATTACTCTTTAATTACCAGGAATAATACAGTTGAACTTTCGCCGGGATATGATTTGCTTAATACTACAATTGCTCTTCCTAACCCGCAAGAGGAAATTGCACTGCCGTTAGCCGGCAAAAAAAGAAACTTGAACTCCAAAGTGCTGGTAAATTATTGGGGAAAGGAAAGATTAGGTCTTAATGATGTGGTCATTAACCAAATTATAAGTGCTTTTACAAAAGTGCAGGATGAGTGGGAAAGATTCATACACATTAGCTTTCTTTCAATGAAAATGAAGGGGAGTTATCTTGAGTTACTAAATTCAAGAAGAGAAAGATTAAAATTATAAAGTGTTGGTTTTTAGGTTAAGTAAGTAGCTCTCTTATCTTTTCAACCAGCTCACTTAGCTCAACATCAAAACGTTCGCCTGTT
>CBEPPX010000650.1:0-1573 GCA_965511205.1 uncultured Ignavibacteriales bacterium
GAGTTTATTATTTCCGATATGGCAATATTGGAAAAGAGAATTGCAAATATTAAAAAGCAGATTCAAAAAACACAGGAAGAAGCGCTGAAGAGGGAACTACCGATTTTAGAAAAATGCAATCAAATTTTGCAGGAAACTGAAAAACCGTTGCGCGATGCACATCTTCCGGAGGATGAAATAAAAATATTAAAAGCATACCAGCTTCTCTCGGTTAAACCAGTGCTTATTGCTCTTAATCTTGATGAAAACCAGATGGGAGATGCAGAAAAGTATTTAAACGAACTTGCAAAGCAAAAGTTAAGTAAAAACACAAAAGCAATTTGTTTTTTTGGTAAGATAGAACAGGAAATGTCTGAGCTGCCTGACGAAGAAGCTCAGGTTTTTATGGAAGAGTTTGGAATTAGTGAATCTGCTTTGGATGGAATTATAAGAGAATCATACGATTTGCTGGGACTGCAATCATTTTTTACTGTTGGTGAAGATGAATGCCGAGCATGGACTGTTAGAAAAGGAGCGAATGCACAGGAAGCTGCGGGGGAAGTCCATACGGATTTCTTTAAAAAATTTATCCGTGCAGAAGTTGTTCATAACGATAATTTTGTTAAAGCAGGCTCATTCTCTGCTGCAAAGGAGGAAGGCACCTGGCGCTTGGAAGGAAAAGAATATATTGTGCTGGATGGAGATATAATTGTTATTAGGCACGGTTGATTTTATCATTCACCACCTCTTAATCTCCCCCTAGGTAAGGAGGAGAAAAAGAGAAAATGAAATTTCTAATTTAATCTTGATACATATGTATATCTCTTTGCGGGAAGGGGATAGAGATATTTTCAACATCAAATTTTTTCTTAATTGTTTCGGTTACATCAAAGTAAACTTCCCAGAAATCTGCACTGTTAACCCAGGGGCGCACGTTAAAATTTACACTGCTGTCTGCAAGTTCCGAAACAACAATCTGCGGAGCCGGATCTTTTAGTATTCTGGAATCACTTTCAAGAACCGATTGAATTACACTTTTTGCTTTATCAATATCATCATTGTAACCAATCCCAAAAACCATATCAACCCTGCGTGTATCTTTTGCGGAATAGTTAACAATATTATTTCCGGTTATATTAGAGTTGGGTACATAGACCACTTTGTTATCAGGTGTAATAAGCGTAGTTACAAATATTCCAACAGATTCCACTGAACCGGCAACTCCTCCGCTTTCGACATAATCGCCAGCCTTTATCGGTTTAAAAATTATAAGCATTACGCCTGAGGCAAAATTGGAAAGAGAACCCTGCAGTGCAAAACCTATTGCAAGACCCGCAGCACCAATTACAGCAACAAACGAGGCAGTCTGAATTCCTAACTGTGCAGCAGCAGAAATTATAACAAACGTAACAAGTCCTATTCGTGCTAAACTTACAACAAACTTTATAAGTGTTTCATCAACTTCTTTTTTCCTTAAAACTTTTCCTAAAGTTTTTGCTAAGAGCTTTGCAATCCAGATACCAATAATAAGTGTTATTAACGCACCAATTATTTTCAACCCGTAACTGGCAACTAACGGCTCAATTTCCTTAAT
>CBEPPX010000651.1:0-1565 GCA_965511205.1 uncultured Ignavibacteriales bacterium
TCCACCTGATGATTCGTATTTTATCATCCTCACTCATGGACATATGCACGATTATATAATTGCAAAAAATATTTATCTTAAAAAAAGAAGTTTCCCCTACGTTGGGGTTATCGCTTCTAAATCTAAAGCTGCAAGTTTGGTAAGTAAACTAAAAAAGGAGATAGGCCAAGATATTGATCTTTCAAATTTTCACTCACCTGTAGGATTAAAAATTGGCGGCAGCACAGCTGAAGAAATTGCACTAGGAATTGCCGCTGAAATTCAAGCTATTCATTACCAGCAACTCAGTACAGCAGAATAAATATTCCTCTCCCAAAGGGGAGAGGAACATACCTATTCATAAATCTCATAAAAAATATTCTCATAATAAAACCTAACATTCTGCCCGAGTGCAAGGAATTGTGCTGTTTCAGGTTTATCTTTTAAGAGACTAAAGTACTCATCAGTGTTAAATTGTATTCGTTTTTGTTTTTGCATTTTTTGTTTCTGCAGATCTGAATCAACCCAGAATTTTCCGCTTTGATAAATAGCCCTTCCCTGGATATTTCTTACCTGCTGTGTAAGATTTTGTTGATGTCCATTATCATCTACATAACCCATCCTGCCGCTGCCTTGTTTTGTCTCGGCGTAATTGGTTGCCTGGTTTAATCCCTGGAACTCTTCACTAACAGTAACACTTCTGTCCCCGCTTTTTTCTTTCATTGCATCATAATCTCCTTCGGCTTTTCTTCTTAATATGGGTGCAGGAGGGAGTGTTTGAAAATGATCAACTAGCTCATTTCTTCTTACGCGAATTTCTTCATCTTCCATAATAAGATAGCTCGTGTAAGGTGTAACTATTCCATGTTCTCTTGCTAGCTGAGTTACTTCATCAACCAGTTCTTTGTCTTCACCATTTAATCTTATCTGATCTAACAAGTAACCAATTCTGCGGGAAGCCCATAATGGAGGGATGAAATCATATTCATCATCATCATTTACAAATTCAGCTTTATTAGTAAATGATTTTTGTTCTCCCTTTATTGTTCCTTTCAGAGTAACACTTGATGATTCGTTTCCCGTGTATCTTCCAAATACAATTATACTTGAGCCCTTAAACAAATCGGGCAAAGTGCGTGGATAAGTTTGAAGAACTTCAACAGACCGTTCGAATGATAAGGAAACATTTGAAAGAACCGGAGACTGAACTTTATCATAAAAACTTGAGACTTTTATTTCTATATCTTCATTCGGTGCGATGTAAGTGCGGGTAGCTTTTGATAACTCTGTTATTTTATCAAGCAAGTGTGTGTTTATTTCATTTCCTATTCCAAAAGTGAAAATTCTTTTGCTCTCTTTGTTCAATTTTTCAATCTTCTTTGTTAGATTTTCATCAACCGTTTCCCCAATGGTTGGCTTACCATCGGTAATAAAAATTATCATGTGTGAGCGGTTTGAATTACCCTTCTCCTTCAACGCAATTGATAGCGCTTCTTCGATATTAGTTCCACCAACAGGTTTCAGGTTTTCAATAAACTTTTCTGCTTTTTTAATATTTGATTCGGTTGCAATTACAATATCACCAA
>CBEPPX010000652.1:0-1554 GCA_965511205.1 uncultured Ignavibacteriales bacterium
AATCCGATTTTAAAAAATGATTCCATCTGGAATTATATTTTCTCAGGAGTGATAGAAGCCGAAGGTGTAGAAAAAGGATTGGAAATCCTGTCAGCATTTAAAGATGAATTACAGGGACCAAATGAAATTGAGGAGAAGGAACATGTCTTATCAAAATTAGATTCATTCATTAATATTGTTAACATTAGTGGTTACGTTCCTAAAGCACTTTTCTTTGCTATCAAAAGGTTTCACAGGTGGTTCGTACTAAATGAAGAAGCATCACTAAGCGCCCAGGCAGAAATGTTATTTGATCTTTATGAAACCTACGAGTTATTTTCCCTGGAAGAAAAACACCCCGCTGTAAGAACACAATTCTTTTTAAGAACTGCGTTTAAAGATTCTACAGAAGAATTTATAAATGCGCTTAAAGAAATAGTTAAAAAACAACACGATGGCAATATTAATAAAGATGTGATACAGCAGCTTATTTCAGGGCTGCATCTGCAATTTCAATTAAGCGAGAGGGAAGAGTTTTTTGTTACACGTTTAAGCTTCCCGCATCTTAAACCAACAGATTCTGCTGCACTTATCAAAGTAAAAAGTGATGGCGGCACTGCATCAAATCTGGTAGTGCAGCTTTTGGATAATGATAACGTTCCTTACATGATAAGGAATCCTATTTCCCCTAAAGAAATATCGCGGCTTCATCAGCTCTTTTTCGAAACAAACCTTAATGTTCACTTTAATCCTGAGCACCAGTTCCTCGTTGCACTTTCTGAAAGAGGATTTATTATAGGCGGTTTGTTTTTCAGCCGGGTTGATGATCAAACAGCACACATGGAAAAAATTGTAGTCTCAAGCAGGTACCGCCGCAAAGGCATAAGTGAAGGATTAATGAGTGAACTCTTTAATCGGCTTAAAGGTGAACATTTAAAATATGTAACGACTGGTTTCTTCCGACCTGAATACTTTTACAGGTTTGGTTTTAAGATTGAAAGAAAATATTCGGGGCTTGTGAAAGATTTGCTTAATGACGTGGATAAAAAGTAAACTATAAGCTTCTATATAAATAACTAAAGGGATTTAATTCCAAAATATTATCAACTACTAATACTATTTTTGTAAATGAACTGGAAAGAATTTTTAATCGATAAGAAGAAACGAAGGGAAGCTATAATTTCCATTCCTTTCCTTGCAGCCATTCTAATAATCTTTCCACAATTTCTACAATTTGTCGAGGCTCGCCAGGGCGTAGTGTTTACCGATCCAATACTTGTACTATTCAATCCAATAGATTTAACATGGCTTACCTTCGGACTTATCTATTTATCAATTCTTATTACTATCTTTTCCCTGGCTAAAAAACCTGAAAGGTTATTGTTTACCCTTCAATGTTATGGTTTGATGGTTTTTTTCCGGCTGATTGTAATGTACCTTCTGCCCCTCGAGGCGCCGACTACGCTGATTCCACTGAACGATCCATTAGTTCAGCTTCTGGGAACAGGCGAAATTTTAACTAAAGACCTCTTCTTTTCAGGGCATACGGCAACTCTTTTTTTACTTTTTCTAATC
>CBEPPX010000653.1:0-1548 GCA_965511205.1 uncultured Ignavibacteriales bacterium
AACAAATGGGATGTATTTGGTGAAGCCGTTGCGGGACCAAGGGAGGGTACAATACTGGAAGAAACAAAATCATTTATTTCGTACTGGTTTGCATGGGCAGCTTTCTATCCGAACGCAGTAATTTACCAGTAAAAAAAGTATTAAGATTTCAAGAAGTTCAGCAGAAAATTTTTAGGAATATTTATTAGTTGAATCACTAAGATAAAGTGCGATCAAGATATTTAAATGATTTCCAACAGAAATTTAATTATTTATTATATTTTAAGAAATGATCTCTTCCACAACCACCACGCCCCTTTCTGCCAGCTCGATTATTATTTGATTTCCTATCTCATTAATCGATACTGTTATAAAAACAATCTCACCATTCATAAAATAATATTAAAGGCAAGAATTGTTAATCATGTTCAACACCTTCAAAATAAAATGAAGGATTCATTGCTTTTGTCCTGATGCCTTTGGTTACAAAGGGAATCTTCTGGCCGGGAGCTAAATCAAAAATAACAGCGGTTGTGTTTTGCCCAGCAACTTTATATTTGATAATAACATTCTTTAATGGGTCTTCGGAATTGTTAGCCGCCTCTCCTTGAACAACAACAGTATAGAGCGGAGCACCAACACGAGGGGCATTAATATCCATATTGTCCCCCTGGTAAACCTTAATATTACCGGTAACTTCTACCTTGCTATTTGAATATTCGAAGAAATAATAGTAGGCACCATAGCTAAGTACTGCCAAAAAAAGTAAAGTGAGAAATCGTTTCATTATCCTTTCTCCATAAAATTAATGATAGGATTATTTATCAAAAACCATTCCTATTGGCTAAGAATTAAGAATATGGGATGAAAACTCACTTTTTATATAGTTTTGAAAATACAACCATTAAAATTCTAAATTGATTAAAAGTTTAAGGATGCCCGCCATCACCCACTAACTTTTCTGTTTTAAAATCTTATTCTGAAGTTTTACCGAGTCATCAATTATTTCGTGGAATACCTTTTTAACAAATTCGGAATCTAAACCTTCCTTTTTTCCAAGCTCAATTAATTGTGTAAGTAATTCTTTTTCACGGACTTTATCACGTATAGAACTCTGACTTTCATTTTTTAAACGAATTATTTCTCTGCTCAATTCTCTTCTCTTTGCAAGGAGTTTAATAATTTCAGAATCAACTTTATTTATTTTCTTGCGGTATTCTTCCATTGTAACTTTAATATTAATTAAGAAAGCGAATCTGGAATATGCAATAGTTTAAACGGTTAATCAATACTTAACAACAATTTCACTCCAGCATCTATAATCGGATATTTTTGTCCGGTTGTGATTTTTTGTATTTTTAGAAATCAAAATCTGAGATGCAATTATGAGTTTTAAACTATCTTATATTTTCGTAACAATTCTTTTCTTAACCAGCCAACTTTTATTTGCACAATGGAATGATAGCGTAAAAGTGTATTGGCTCGATCCTGTTGAAGTTACCTCGCAAAAACTTAAACTAGGAGATTTCCAATCGCCGGTTGAGAAAGATAATCTTTCAACACTTCTTG
>CBEPPX010000654.1:0-1548 GCA_965511205.1 uncultured Ignavibacteriales bacterium
TTTTTAAATTCAAATTAATTATCGTGGAGTTCTAAATGCTAAAAATTGTTTCAATCTATTTTATTTTACTTTATGCTATCACATTTAATTTGAATGGGCAAAAAGTTGCTAATAATTCTGATTCAAAATTTAAGTTCTCAATATCTTATTCTGAAACTGAAATTAATAAAGAACTTGATGGCAGAATGTTATTGATGATTTCTACAGACAGCACGGATGAACCAAGATTTCAAATAAACGATAATGAGAATACACAACTTATCTTTGGAATAGATGTTAAAAATTTGAAACCAGGCGATGAAGCGTTTTTCGATGCTTCCGTTTTTGGTTATCCAGTTAAAAGTCTCGTGGATATTCCTCCCGGTTATTATTGGGTACAGGGATTATTAAATCGTTATGAAGATTTCCATTTCTCAGATGGAAGAGTCCTTAGTCTTCCACCAGATAAAGGAGAAGGACAGCAATGGAACAGGAAACCTGGCAATTTATATAGCACTCCAAAAATAGTTAACATTAATCCTGATGAAGAAAAAACCGTAAACATAGTGTTAGATAATGAAATTCCTCCTGTTGAAGAAATGGGGGACACCAAATATTTAAAATATATAAAGATCCAAAGTGAATTATTAAGTGAGTTTTGGGGAAGACCTGTATACCTTGGTGCAAAGGTACTTTTACCGTGGGGATTTGATGAACATCCTGATGCGAAATATCCGCTGGTAATAATGCATGGTCATTTTTCATCAGAATTTTTTGGATGGCGGGAAACTCCTCCTGATCCTAATCTTAAACCTGAATACAGCGAACGATTTCACCTTCCAGCATACAATAAAACAGTACAGGAATATTCTTACAGATTTTACCAGGAATGGACTAGTCCTGATTTTCCAAGAATGATTTTGATTGAAATACAACATGCCAATCCCTATTATGATGATTCGTATGCCGTTAATTCTGCTAACCTTGGTCCATATGGTGATGCGATAAATTATGAGTTAATTCCTTACTTAGAAAAAACTTACAGAGGAATAGGGGAGGGATGGGCTCGCTTTCTTTATGGCGGTTCAACCGGCGGTTGGGAAGCTTTGGCAACCCAAATATTTTATCCCGATATGTACAACGGCTGCAATGTTGCATGCCCTGATCCAATAGATTTTAAAGCCTACACTACCGTTAACATTTATGAGAATAGTAATGCGTATTACATAGATAGTAAATGGAAGCTAACACCAAGACCGGGCACCAGGAACTATCTTGGAAAAATTAAAGCGACTCTTGAGGAAATAAATCATCTTGAATTAGTTTTAGGAACAAAAGGAAGATCAGGGCAGCAATGGGATATATGGGAAGCAGTTTATTCTCCGATTGGTGAGGATGGATATCCAGCGCGCATATGGGATAAAATGACAGGTCAGATCGATCACTCCGTTGCGAATTACTGGAAGGAAAATTATGATCTGCGTTATATTCTTGAAAGAGATTGGAAAACTTTTGGAAGCAAGTTGAAAGGAAAGATAAACATTTATGTTGGCGAAATGGATAATTACT
>CBEPPX010000655.1:0-1546 GCA_965511205.1 uncultured Ignavibacteriales bacterium
CTGAACAGGCGTTCCTTTATGTTGGTGGAATAGAAGAAGTTGTTGAAAAAGCTAAAAAAATGGCTTAAAGATGGCTGAATTAAATTTGGAAATTGTTACGCCTGATAAACCAATTTTTAACGAAGTTATAGATTCCATTACTATTCCTGGAACAATGGGTAGTTTTCAGATCTTAAAAAATCATGCTCCTTTAATCAGTACGTTTGATGTTGGAGTTATTACCGTAAAATCAGGTAATGAACCTTCATACTTTTCCACATCAGGCGGTACGGTTGAAGTTAATAATAGTAAAGTACTTGTACTTGCAGATTCAATTGAACCAGTTGACCAGATTGATATAGATCGTGCAGAGAAAGCTAAGGAAAGGGCTGAGGAGAGACTGAGAAGTAAACATGAAAAAGATATGGATGAAGAAAGAGCAGCAATTGCTTTAAAAAGAGCTATAAACAGGTTAAGCGTGAAAGAAAAATATAGTTAAGAATAATTATAGTTATTTAAGAAATTTTAGGGATGAGCTTTTGTTCATCCCTTTTTTTGTAAGAATAGAATTTAGAATAACGATTAACGAATTATTGCCTAAGGCATTCCAAACGAAGATTTTTGATTTATGCTTACTCTCAGAAAACGTTTTATTTTTTGATGCATAAAAAATTTACTAGCAAGCTGAAGCTTAGTGAGAATAGAATCGAATTCTCCATCAGCTTTAGCTGATGGCATAATCGAGATCCCAATTCTCTACGGGATTTATCCCGGAATTTTACCATGTGTTGCATCATAATAAAAGTTTATCCTTACCAGATAAATCCCTAAATTTGAACAAATATTTGGAGGTGCTGTGTCAACTCATTCCTATAATAAAATTTGGTTACACTTCATTTGGGAAACGCTTGATAAGCAAAAAATCTTACCAAAACCTGCCAGGATAAAACTCTCAAAATTTCTATTCGATTATTGCAAAGAAAAAAAGATTTTTATGAAATCTAACTATGTAAATGTGGATCACGTTCACGCACTGATTGATCTTCCAACAAATATTTCAGTAGAAAGCTGTATTCAGTTACTAAAAGGTTCAGATTCTCGCCATATAAATAAAAATAGTATAATAAATGCAAAATTTTCCTGGGGAAGAGGATATGGAGCATTTGCGGTATCAGCATCGCAATTAAAAAATATAGAGTTATATATTGCAAATCAGGAAAAGCATCATAAGCTAAAAAGCTTTACAGAGGAATATAAAATGTTTATTTCAAAATACGGGATAAAATATAATATAAACGGTTGAAACCGTTAAGGATATTGGGAGGTGTATGCTTTACCACCAAGATAAATCTTGGTGAGAATAGAATCGCATTCTCTATTAGCTTTAGCTGATGGGATAAAGATATTCATATACATATCTGGATTTATCCTGGAATTTTTAGTCATTCAAATATCCATTCCCAAGAATAATATCTTGTTGAGATAATTCACCTTCCAACCTGTTTTCCAATTCATCAAAATGATTAATTAAATAATTCAATCGTTTATTTTCATCCTGCAGTAATAA
>CBEPPX010000656.1:0-1545 GCA_965511205.1 uncultured Ignavibacteriales bacterium
AAGCATCAGAATATGAGTGCATATTAAAATGAGTTCCATAGTTATGCAGAATTGCTAAATCCCTAATTGCCTGTGCTTCGGGTTCTGAAAAGGCGGAAGGACCACGGTATGTACCACTGGTAGGATCAGGACTTGAACCACTGTTATCATAACCCCATTTATAGCTGAAGTTCCTATTCATATCTACACCATAAGATCCACCATTGTTTCTCCTGTTCTTTCTCCACATACCACCACCATTTGGATCGGTTTGGCGGTTATATTCATAACCATCAGGATTAAAACAAGGTACACAGTATATCTCCCGGTTATCTACAAGATATGTTACTGCAGGATCAGTACCATAATTTTCAAGTAGATACCACATAAAATACATAATTGTTGCCATAGACTGCGGTTCGCGTGCATGAACTAGTGCATCAAAACCTACAGTTGGTTCATCTTCATTTATGTTTGGATTATCTGAGATTTTAATCGCCCAGATAGTTCTACCTTCGTGGCTAGTGCCGATAGAATATTTTTGTGTGATCAGGTTAGGATATAATTGGAACATTGTATCAAGATCGGCAGCAATTTCATCAAAAGTATAAAAGCCCCCCATCGAACCAAAATTAAACCCGGACACACCTAAAGTCATATCACTTTCCATTTTTACAAGAGCTTTTTCCTCTTCAGTTAAAACAGGAAGAGAATTATAATAAGCTTTCCAATCATCAATCAAAACTTCATATCCTAACCCGCTTTGTTGAAGTTCGGTAAGTTCATCATCGTTAACAAAAAGAGATATGTTACCATTCTTATCATGCTGTGCCTCTTCCAAATCCAAAGATAATTCAACAGCTTTACTAAGATCGAACTGGTTGTTAATTAAGATTTTTATTTTTTTATAATTTTGAGGGTAGGCAGTAACTACGAATGCCAATAAGCAAATGAATAAAGTTTTCATACAACATCACAAATTTTTTGAATAAATATTTTTTAATTAAATGAAAATTCCCACAAAAAGGTAGCCAAAAGTTAATGTAAATAAGACTAAACTTTTAGTGTTTCCCCTTCTGTTTTTGCAATAATTACAGCTCCGCAGGAATCGCTCCACACATTAACGGTTGTTCTGCACATATCTAAAAATCTATCTACGGCTAAAATCAATCCTACACCCTCCAGGGGCAAACCAACTGCGGATAAAATTACGGAGATCATAACAAGCCCTGCCATTGGAATTCCCGCAGCACCAATTGAAGCAAGAAGTGCCGTTACAACTACAACCATTTGCATAAGAAAACTTAATTCAATTCCGTATGCTTGCGCGATAAACATTGCAGCTACACATTCGTACAATGCTGTGCCATCCATATTAACTGTCGCGCCCAGCGGCAGAACAAAACTTGTAATTTTATTAGATACCCCGGAGTTATTTTCAACAGCGTGCAGAGTAAGTGGTAAAGTTGCAGATGAAGAAGATGTTGAAAACGCAGTTAACAATGGTGCACTCATTGCCCTGCCTTGCAGCCATGGTTTTACTTTTGCTACGAATCTTAATATTAA
>CBEPPX010000657.1:0-1544 GCA_965511205.1 uncultured Ignavibacteriales bacterium
TTATTGCTCCAATCATGCTGACCCTGAAAAAACAATTCCTTTAATTGTGTCTGAATTGATAAGCTGCTATTTATACTGCGCTGGTAATATGAACTTGAAGGAAGTGTTTCGGTTTGTGTATAAGCACCGGTGAAATAAGTGTCATCACTTAAGTTATACCCGGCAGCAACCTGGAAACCCTGTTCGTTATCCGGATTAAGAGGAGAAGGATGTCTGTTTGGAAGCTGGTAAGTGTATTCTAGTCTTATTGATGGAGGTGTGTTGTAAGCAATCGTTCCGTCGTGTGATGTAAAAGCTATGTTATCATAATATTTATACTCGCTGGATAGAGATAAGGAACCTAAGTAAAAATTTAAGTTTCCATAAAATCCCTGACCAACAATAGATTCAGAATCGTTAAAAGCATTTCTATTCACATCACTATTCTGTAAAATTGAATACTCCGCATAGATATCTACATTCCAGAAACTTGGTGAAGCTCTTAAGGAAGCCATCGAAGTTCTGGCAGCTCCATCAACGTCCGGAAGATTAGAAGCATAGGTTACACCAAGTTTAAGTGGTTTCCAGCCCTTGTATTCCAGGTCAACCGCATGTATAATTTCTTTTCGTTCGTTGTTGGAATTTGCAGCCGTTCCGGTAAGCCCGGTAAGTTTAAATCCTGCATACTTTCCGGTAACTTTAAGTCCCAATAAATTGTTGTCAACACGAATCGCCCTGTCCTCATAGCTTTTAAGTATCATTCCACGTCCAAAGAGTGAATAATAGTTTCCGACTACAATATCTAGCCCTTCAGTTCTGTCACCTATATCTGCCCTTAAATATTTGTAATCAAATTCAGCAAAATTATTTTTTCCCCTGCTAATAGAGGGATCGGGATCGTTGGGTTGAAAAACTTCTAATCTTAACCCGGCAGAAAAAATACCTTTAGAATAATCCAGGTTGAGCCAGTTTTCCAATATTTCCGTTTTATTTTCAACGTTATAAGAATATTCAAGCTGGTTGGAAAGACCAAGATCCTCGGGCCAAATAAACCAACTGTTATCTGTTTGCGCAACAAGTATGTTGTAACCGATCAAAGTAAAGAAAATAACAAATATGAATTTAGGTTCAAGCATTTTCATTATAGTTTATCTTGAAAATTATAGTTGGAAGAAAAGTATTTAAATGAAATGACATTCAAATCCAGAAGAGTATTTATATCAAAATATTTCCGCATAACTCAATAGTAGAAAAAACCCTCAGATACTTTTATTCGGGGGTTTCATCAGTCTGTTTATTCACAAGTTCTGAAACGGTACTGCGAACATTTACTTCATCACCTCGCATATAGCCCAGGTGAGTATAAATAATATAACCTTTATCATTTAGAATAACAGAAAACGGGACTGCCTGTGCGTAATAAAGCCGCGCTACATCAGAGTTCGTATCTAACAACACGGGGAAATTATAATTTTTCGATTTTACAAAAGGTTTAACTTTTGCCACAGTCCGTTCATTATCTGTAGAGATGGCAAACATTTTAAAACCTTTATCTTTATAATCAT
>CBEPPX010000658.1:0-1541 GCA_965511205.1 uncultured Ignavibacteriales bacterium
GTTTTTGGTGGGTTTTCACTTCCGTTAAGTTATGAAAACACCATAGATTTTGGAGTAGAATATTCAATAAGAGGAACTACCGAAGCTAATCTTTTACAGGAAAACTTTATAAAAATTAATTTTGGACTTAGCTTTGGCGATCTTTGGTTCCAGACGTATGAAAAATAATCTTTAATTATTTCGAGGATAAGATCTTGAAAAATGTAATAAAAATATCAGCCGTAACATTCTTTACTATTCTATTATTTAGTTCGAATTGTTTTTCCAGAACTACATATATTGAAGATAAAAGTGATTCGCTTATAATTCTTGAAAAGTATAGTCTTTTTTCAGAGTATTATAAAAATAAAGATTGCGAAAGTGCTCTGCCTTATGGCTGGCAGGTTTTAGAAATGGATCCTGCTAAATTCAGCAAATGGATCTATAAGAAAATGGATTATTGTTTAACATTTATGCACGATTCTTCTGATGCCTCTCCTGAATATAAACAAGCAATTGAAGATACGATACTTGGTTTTTATGATATGGCTATGATTTATAACGCTGATAAAATGTCTGAGTGGCAATTAAGAAAAGCATATGTAACAGAAACCTGGTTCGATTTTGAACCTGAAGTAGCAATTGCTGAATATGAAAAAGTATTCGAGTATAATCCTGAAACACATTCTTATTATTATCACAGGTTAGGTCAGCTTTATGTAGATAATATTTCCGATGATAATGATTATAAGTTAAAAGCTAAACTGCTCTATACTGATCTTAAACTTAAAGAACCTGATAATCCGCTTTGGGATGAAGAATTGCTCGAACTGGTTGAGGATATGGGTGAGATATTGGACATTCTTGAAACATCATGGAAACGGGATAAAGATAATCTGGGAAAAGCATGGGATTATGCAAAAGCATGTATGGCAAATGAATCCTGGGAAAGAGCAATAGAGCCGCTTGAATTCTTAACTCAAAATTCTTCTGAAACGGTGAACTACTGGAACCAATTAGCAACTGCTTATCAAAAGGTTGATCAGTTATCTAATGCAGAGAACGCACTAAATAAATTGATTGAAATTGATCCTGATAACAAAGATCACTATATGAATTTAGGAATTGTTTATAAAGATCAGGGTAGCTTAAGCAAAGCTCGCCAGCTATACCAAAAAGCCAGCTCTGTTGGAGGCGGTTGGGCTCTGCCAATATTTTATGAAGGTCTTCTTTATGAGCAAACTGCCAGAGGATGTTCATTCGATTTTAATTCCAAGATAGTTTACCAGATTGCAGTTAATACATACAGAAAAGCGTATAACATGGATCAATCATTGTCGCAGGCAAGAGATAGAATTGGTGCACTTTCTTCTTCTGTTCCTACGCAGGAAGATTATTTCTTTCAGAAATATAAATCCGGTGATGTAATTCCTGTTACCAGTGCATGCGGCAGCTGGATTGGAAAAAGCGTTACAGTTCCTTAAAATTTCTTTAAAATAAATTTGACATTTCAAGGTTCCTCAATAATATTTGGGGAACCTTTTGTTCGTTTAATAGAATTT
>CBEPPX010000659.1:0-1536 GCA_965511205.1 uncultured Ignavibacteriales bacterium
AAATCAGCAGCTTTAAAAATAAAATCAAGATAACTCCTTCTTGCAGAAAAAATAAACTGTGAGCTATTTGATATCGGACCCTCAATATTTAAACCGAACTGACTTGCCGATATTGTTGCTTTTCCCCCAATACGATCCTGCCTTCCGTTTCGTAAATCAATTGAAAGGGAAGAGGAAAGTTTATCACCATTATTTACAGAAAATCCGCCTGTAGAAAAGGTGGTGCCGCTGACAAAATCTAGATTAATATAACTTAGAGGTCCTCCTGTTGCACCCTGTGTTCCAAAGTGATTTATATTTTGAACTTTGTAACCATCAACAAGATAAAGATTTTCGGAAGGCGCACCTCCACGAACGATTAAGTCGTTCCGTCCTCCATCAGCTTGCGCAACACCTGGTAAAACTGATAAAGCTCTGATTACATCTTCAAAACCGCCGGCGCTTCTTCGGATTTCTTCGTAGTTAAAACTTCTTGTACTTATCAATTCGAGCCTGCTTGTTTCAAAGTAATCACTTTTTACAACTATATTCTCCAGTTCTATTGCTTCTTCTTCCAATTCAAAAATTACTTCGGGGGCAAAACCGCTCATTACCATAACATCAGCTTTGATAATACTTCTGTAACCTATAATAGATGCCCTTAATTGATACTCTCCCGGTGGAAGATTATCTATTTCAAATTTACCGCTTACATCTGTTGAGGCGCCAAAATTTGTGTTCACAACGAGCACATTTGCTCCTGGTAAGGGCTGCTGGGTAAATTTATCAACTACCTTACCGTAAATTTTTATATTGTTCTCCTGTGCGAAGGAGGCTATGCTTAAAATAAATACCAATAATATTAAAATTGAACTCTTCATTATCTTTGTATGTTTAAAGTAAATATATATAACACTCAAAATTAGTAAATAGTTCATCCAAGTATTTTATGATAAACGAAAAAAGAATCCGTCTTCTTCAAAATGGAATTGAAACCAGTGGGCCTGTAATTTACTGGATGAGCCGTGATCAAAGAGTACACGATAACTGGGGTTTATTATTTGCACAAAAATTAGCATTAGAGAAAAATAGGGGTTTTGCTGTAGTCTTCTCACTTGTCCCGAAATTTTTAGGTGCGACCTTGCGGCAATACGATTTTATGCTAAAGGGATTATTAGAAGTTGAAAGGGAGCTGAAAAGATACAACATTCCATTTTTTATGTTGATGGGAACCCCTTCAAATGAAGTTCCAAAGTTTATTACTAACAACAACATAAGTAGTCTTGTAACAGATTTTGATCCTCTAAAAATTAAAAGAGAATGGAAAAGTAAAGCATCAAAAAGGATAAAAATCCCCTTCTATGAAGTTGATGCACACAATGTTGTACCATGTTTTTATGTTTCACAAAAACAGGAATTTGGTGCATACACAATTCGCCCAAAGATTCACAAAAACCTTCCTGAGTTTTTAGATGAATTTCCAAAACTTAAAAAGATGAAAACCAATAATGGTTTTTCTAATGATCATATTACTTTGGAGGCGGTTTATGGTTCGAT
>CBEPPX010000660.1:0-1533 GCA_965511205.1 uncultured Ignavibacteriales bacterium
AGAAATGAAATTAGTTAAAAACTCTGCGGGAAGATTAATCCCAATAGAAGTAAACGATGAAGCTCAGATTCCATTTCAAGGAATTAATAAATTCAAACCGAGCGGAAACAAAGCAAAACCTCCAATTAGAAGTTGCAAAGATTTTCCAGTAGATGGAAATAAAGTTGTTAAGGATTTAAAGACAGCTCTTAAAAAAGCAGGTTTGAAAGATGGGATGACGATCTCAACACATCATCATTTGCGCAACGGCGATGTTGTTACGAACATACTTTTTGATGTGATTAAAGAAATGGGAATAAAAAACATCAGATGGTATCCTTCGGCTTCATTCCCTGTCCATTCGCACTTAATAAAATATCTGGAAGATGGAACAATTCACCATATTGAAGGAAGTATGAATGGACCACTTGGCAAATTCGCTTCCGAAGGAAAAATGCAAGGCGTTGGAGTTTTACGATCTCACGGCGGAAGATACCAGGCTGTGCAGGATGGAGATGTTCATATTGATATTGCGGTGATAGCAGCACCAACTGCTGATCCATTTGGTAATGCAACTGGCGATCGCGGACCATCAGGATGCGGCTTGCTTGGATTTGCTCTTGGTGATTCAGAATACGCTGATCGTGTTATAGTTGTCACCGATAATCTTGTTCCTTTCCCTTGTGTGCCATGGCAAATTCAGGGTAACAATGTTGATTATGTTGTTGAGGCTGATTCGCTCGGCGATCCGGAAAAAATCGTATCGGGAACAACACAGATTACTAAATCACCAGATAGATTATTAATTGCAGAGCATATTGCCGATTTTATTGAAGCAGCAGGTATAATAAAAGATGGATTTTCACTTCAAGCAGGTTCGGGTGGAATAAACCTTGCCTTCCTTCTTTTTTTAAAAGAGAAAATGAAACTAAAAAATGTTAAAGCTCGATTTATGCGAGGTGGCAGTACAAAGTATCTTGTTGAAATGCTTGAAGAAGGATTAACTGATTATATTCTTGATGGACAAACTTTCGATCTTGAAGGTGTGAGGAGTATGCGTGAAAACCAAAATCACATTAACACATCTCCCTTTACTAGTTATAATTTTCATGGTAAAGGTAATTTTGCATCAATGGTGGATGCTGTTGTTTTAGGTGCAACTGAAGTTGATGTAAACTTTAACGGTAACGTTGTTACCCATTCTGATGGTTATTTATTGCATGGAATTGGTGGATGGCAAAACTGTCTTTACTCAAAGTGTACCATTTTAGCTATTCCATCTTTCAGAGATAGGATACCAGTTATTGTTGATAAAGTAACTACACTTGTTGGACCCGGTGAACTGATTGATGTAATTGTAACTGAAAGAGGGATTGCAATTAATCCCATCAGAAAAGATTTAATTAAAGCAACTAAAATTTCTGGTCTTCCCATAAAAACAATTCATCAGCTAAAGAATGAAGTTGACGAGATTTGCGGTAAACCTGTCAAACCTCAAGTTGATAAAAACAAAGTTGTGGCTATAATTAAATGGGTTGATGGAACTGTGCTGGA
>CBEPPX010000661.1:0-1530 GCA_965511205.1 uncultured Ignavibacteriales bacterium
ATTCATTTGTTTACAGCGGTGATCTAAGACCGGAAATGTTTATACCTTTTCTCTTTTTTAAATGGCTCGATCATAATACCGGAAGAGGAAGTGTAAATGATGGCAACGGCACACTTTATTTTGATATTTCATTAAAGTACCCCAAAGAATATCAGTTCTACTCCACTGCATTTATAGATGTTACAGAAATACGAAACGTGTTGGAAAATAATTTCAGCAATACATGGGTTGGCTATACATTTGGTGTTAAAAAGGTAAATCTATTAATTGATAATCTCGATATATTACTTGAATACACTCGCATCAATCCCTGGGTTTATGAACATAAATTAGAATCAACAAATTATAAACATCTTGATTACATATTGGGGCATTGGCTCGGGCAGAATGCGGACCAGGTAAGGATTCAATTCAATTATCGACCTGTAAGAGGTCTTAAATTCGAAGCTTATTTTGAAAGAGCCAGGAAGGGTGGATTGGATGATATCTATTTTGCTTACGGTGGAATGGATGAATTTAATAAGTCCTTCTTATATTCTCCCATGCGGAAGGATAATTATTTTGGATTAAACTGCCGCTACGAATATATGCACGACCTGGTTTTAAAGGGAAGCTACAGGTATTCCGATATTAAAGATGAAGACACTGAAAGAACTCCGGAATATCTGCTTGATCAAAATCATTCGTTTTCAATTACCCTTTATTACGGAATGTAAACGACATAGCACTGCTGATTTTCATCAGCAATTTTTTTCACAATACTTTCTTTTAATCGATAAAATCACGTAATTAGTGTAAACATTTTGTTTCTTTATGGGACACAACTATGAAACTTCCATTTATTTTTGTTTTTTGTATTGTAGTATCAATACATATTTATGCTCAAAATTCTTTATCCAATAAAGACCACCCGTTATCTGGAACATTTGGGGCTTCATTAGAAGGGGGTGCTACCTACACATTTTCAGATTTCAATAAAGATGGTATTAACATTTTTGGAAGGGCCTCGCTCGAATATATATTCCCTGCAAACCGTTTTGGAGCTTTTGGTTTGAGAGGATATAGCGGCGCTGGTTACCTGACCGGTTCTGGTGGTACTTTCAGCAGGCCTGAACTTTCAGAATTTAAAACTCCGTTTTGGCTTTTAGGTGGTGGCGCGGAATACTTATTTTTTCTTTCAGAATTCTTTGTCCCGTATATTTATGGTGGAGTAGCCCTGCTATATTTCGATCCTAAAGATAATAACGGAAACCGGCTTACAAGAAATGCTTTAAATTCATACGCAAGAACGGAACTTGCTATAAATGGTGAATTTGGAATGAGATTTTTAGTATCTGAAAATATAAGTCTAAATCTTGGTGTAAATATAAATAATGTTCAAACCGATAATCTCGATGATGTTGATGCCGGTTCAAATAACGATCTCTTTTTTACAGGTTTTGGTGGAATTACATACTACTTTGGTGGAGCTAAAGATTCTGATTTAGATGGAATTAATGATAATGAAGATGCTTGCCCGAAAACTCCGTT
>CBEPPX010000662.1:0-1527 GCA_965511205.1 uncultured Ignavibacteriales bacterium
GTTGATCAATTGAAGAGTAAAGAAACTGAACTGAACGATGAACTTGAAAAACTTCACTTTGAAATTGATAAGCTAAGGGAAATGAAAAGCGATGAACAGCATAACCTTCTCTTTCTTACAAATCATATTAATGATGTAAAATCTTCAACCGATAACTCCAGGGGTTCTGCAAACAATCAAATTGAAATAAATGATGCCGAACTGCTGGCAGCGGAAAAAAGAAAAAAATTATTGGAAGCCGAGAACACCAAACTGGAAATTCAGTTGGGTGAACTTGGTACTATAATAGGTTCGCTGGATGAGCAGCAAGCTGATCTTCAGGTGCTTATTGAAGAAAAGAAACTTGAACTGAAAAATCTCGATAACTCAGTTTCAGAAAACAAACGGCAGGAATTGATTAAGCTTGATGAAAAAATCTCTAGTCTAAAAGAGAACGAAACTAAAACCGTTAACGAATTTGAAAAGAGGATAGGGGAATTATCTTTAAAAGAAAAATCTTTAAGAGATAGTATCAATTTAAAAAATAAAGAACTTGAAGAAATTGCAAAGAGTACGCAGAAAAATAGAACCCGGGAGGAATCAACAAATGAAGATAATCTCATCTCTTTGATTGTTGAAGAACAAAATCTTGCGGACTCGATTACAAAGAAACGGCACTATCTTGAAGAAATGGAAATGAAAATCTCTTCCTTAAAGGATGATGAGCAGATGTTAAAAGCATCGGTTGAAGCCGGGAAGAAGGAGCTTGGAGAAATTGGAAGTATAAACGGCAATTCAATTAATCTTCAAAACTCAATCTCTTTATTAAAGGAGGAAGAAGGTGAACTTAGAGGGAAACTTGACCTTCTTAATCAAGCGGAGCAGATTAAAAAAGAATTGATTTCTGAGCTTAATGATAAACTTTCCGCTAATGAAATTGAGTTTGCTGCGCTGGAAAAAGATTATGAAGAAAAAACAAACCAGTTAGAGAAAACCACGCTTAAGCTCCGGAAAATAACCGGGGAAAGCACTTACAAGCAGAAAGAACTTCTTACACTAGCCCAGGTAGTAGATGATAAAACTAAAATATTAAAAAACCTCTCTGCAGAGATCTCTTTTTCTGAAGGAAAAATAAATTCGCTTAAAAAAGAGACTATTAAGATTGAAAGGTTGCAAGCCGAAGCAGAACAGAATTATAAATCTGAGAAAGAGATAATTAATGCACTGAAAAAAGATTACATGAAATTAAAAGAATATTTGCCCAGCCTTGAAAGAAGAAAGACCGAGATGAAGGAGGGCAACAGTATGCTCGAGAGCAGGTTTAAAAACATGTTCCAGGTGTACAATAAAGAACTGAACGAAGCGAATAAAAAGAAAACTGTGCTAGAGCAGATAATTGTTAAAAAAGAAAAAGATATAAATGAACGAGACCAGGTATTGTTTGAAAAGGTTGCGGCACTTAATGAAACAGAAAGCGTTTTGAAACTAAGACAGGTAGAAATTGGTTCTTTTGAGGATCTTCTTTCGGTTATAAATGAACAAACAGAA
>CBEPPX010000663.1:0-1523 GCA_965511205.1 uncultured Ignavibacteriales bacterium
AATATCCAAGTCCAAGAAATAAGGATTAACTTTTACATTTCTTTTACAGTACTTGTAAGGAATAATTTGCATAATAGAGATGTTAAAACAGATTATTTTTTACGGAGTATTATGTGAAAATTTTAATGGTTTACCCTGAAACGCCTACAACTTTTTGGAGTTTTAAAGATGCTTTGAAGTTTGTTTCAAAAAAAGCGGCTGAACCGCCACTTGGGTTAATAACAGTTGCAGCTATGCTTCCCGGAGAGTGGGAGAAAAAATTAATCGACTTAAATGTTACGCGTTTGAATGATGAAGATATTTTGTGGGCAGATTATGTTTTCCTTAGCGGAATGAATATTCAATTGAAATCTTTTAATGAAGTAATACAACGATGTAATACTTTAGGTATTAAAATTGTTGCAGGTGGTCCGCTTGCAACAACTCAATACCAGGATTTTTTAGGAGTTGATCATTTTGTTTTAAATGAAGCAGAGTTGACTCTTCCTAAATTTTTAGAAGACCTGGAAAAGGGAACACCTGAGCATATCTATACTACACCGGAATTTCCTGATGTTAAATCATCTCCCGTTCCGATGTGGGAACTGCTTGATATGAAAAAATATGCGGGAATGAGCATGCAGTATTCACGCGGCTGCCCTTACGATTGTGAGTTTTGCAGTATAACAATGCTTAACGGTCGTACACCAAGAACAAAATCCGTTAATCAATTCCTTACCGAACTTGATACTATTTACAAACTTGGTTGGCGGGAACCAATTTCAATTGTAGATGATAATTTTATTGGTAATAAGAAAAAACTTAAAACCGAAGTACTCCCTGCTATAATTGAATGGTCTAAACAAAAAAAATATCCCTTTAAATTTATTACAGAAGTATCAATCAATCTTTCTGATGATGAAGAGCTGATGACTATGATGGTTGATGCAGGATTTAACAGCGTCTTCGTCGGTATTGAAACGCCAAACAGCGAGAGTCTTGTTGAGTGCGGAAAAGCGCAAAACTTAAGACGCGATCTTGTAAACTCAGTTAAGAAATTGCAGAAGCGCGGGTTCATAGTTTCCGCTGGATTCATTGTTGGATTCGATAATGATCACTCTAAAGTTTTTGAAGAGCAAATAAATTTTATTCAGAAAAGCGGAATTGTTACAGCTATGGTTGGATTGCTGAATGCACCAATCGGAACAAAATTGTTTAAACGGTTAAGCGGAGAAAAACGTTTGCTTACCGGCTTTACGGGGAATAACATGGACGGCTCAATTAATTTTATTCCTAAAATGAATTACGCTGAATTGATGGCTGGTTATTCTTATATACTTAAAACAATCTATTCTCAACAAGTTTACTACCAAAGGTTAATAAAATTCCTGCATCACTATGAGCTTCCTTCCTGGGATAAGAAAAATTTTTCTATTATTGAAGTTAAAGCATTTTTCAGATTAATTTGGTTATTAGGAACACTGGAAAAAGGTAAAAAATATTTTTGGAAACTGCTGGCAATTAGCTTGTTTAAGTATCCTGCA
>CBEPPX010000664.1:0-1519 GCA_965511205.1 uncultured Ignavibacteriales bacterium
TTAAATAAATTCAAAATGAAAAAAATCAAAATTCAAAAGGAATATATATAAATGTTAGAAGTTAAGAATTTGCATGCAAGCGTTGAAGGTAAAGAAATACTTAAAGGAATAAACCTAAGTGTAAAAGCCGGTGAGGTTCATGCAATAATGGGACCTAACGGATCTGGTAAAAGTACATTTGCCCAGGTTTTAGCTGGCAAGGATGGTTATGATGTAACTGAAGGCGAGGTAATTTACAACGGTAAGAACCTGCTCGATCTTCCTGCTGAAGACAGGGCAAGAGAAGGTGTTTTTCTTGCATTCCAATACCCGGTTGAAATTCCCGGCGTAAGTAACACTAATCTATTAAAAACTGCATTGAATGAAATTAGGAAATACAATGGAGGCGAAGAACTTGATGCAATGGAATTCCTTTCCTTAATAAAGGAACAGAGAAAACTTGTTGAGTTAGACAAAGCATTTTTAAGCAGATCGGTTAACGAAGGATTTTCCGGTGGAGAGAAGAAAAGAAATGAAATCTTCCAGATGGCAGTGCTGCAGCCCAAATTGTCTATACTCGATGAGACTGATTCGGGACTTGATATTGATGCGTTAAAGATTGTTGCAAACGGCGTAAACAAACTGAAGACAAAAAAGAATGCAACTATTGTAGTCACTCATTACCAGAGATTGCTTAATTATATAGTTCCTGACTTTGTTCACGTTTTGTACAATGGCAAAATTGTTAAATCGGGTGGTAAAGAGCTGGCATTAAAACTTGAAGAAAAAGGTTACGATTGGGTTAAGAACGGTGCAGAAGAAGTGGTTGCAAATTAATACAAAAAACGAAAGCGAAGAAATATTAAATGAGTTCAACATCAGAAATTAAGAATTGGTACACATCACAGTTTGATAGTTTCGAAAAAAGATTAAATGGTGAAAAGTCAGCTGCTGTTCATCCATTAAGAAAAGAAGCGTTAAACAGATTCGGCCTGTTAGAATTTCCAACTCAAAAAGATGAGGAGTGGAAATACACAAACATTTCACCTCTATTAAAACATAACTTTGTTCCATCAAGTGGTAAAGTTCCAATAGAAAAGGAACTAGTTAAAAAGAACCTGTTTGATGAGATGGAACACAGTCTGTTAGTTTTCGTAAACGGACATTTTGCAGATGAACATTCAGATATTAAAAATCTTCCCGCCGGAGTTGTTGCAGGAAGTTTTTCCGAAGCAATAAAAAATAACTCCCCTCTCATAGAAAAACATTTTTCGAAATATGCTCATCATCAAAACAATATATTTACTGCGCTCAGCACTGCATATACAAATGATGGTGCGTTTATTTATGTTCCCGATGGTAAGATTGTTGAAGACCCGGTTCATATAATTTATATAACTAGTAGTGGTAATAATAAAATAATTATTCAACCGAGAAATCTTTTTATTGCGGGCAAGAATTCACAGGTTACGATTATTGAACATTACGTGAGCATTGAAGAAAGCGTTTACTTTACAAATTCAGTAACTGAAATTGTTGC
>CBEPPX010000665.1:0-1516 GCA_965511205.1 uncultured Ignavibacteriales bacterium
GCGGGATAGCTACGACACCATACACGGAACGTTACATCGTTAAAGACATAATTGCCTTTGCTGTGTGCAAACGGTTTTCTGCCTCATCAAATACTACTGAAATATTTTCATCATCAATTACTTCATCTGTAACTTCGTGATTTCGATCTGCCGGTAAAGCATGCATTAGTTTTACATTTTTATCCGCAAGTTCAATCTTTTTCCTATCGCAAATCCAATCGTGATACTTTTCCAGATTCGATTTCATTTCCTTTTTCATTTCTTCTTCATTATCCAGATATTCCTGCACACCGTATTTACCAAATCCTCCCCAGTTTTTAGGAATTACAATTTGAGCTCCTTCAAATGCTTCATCCATATTGTGCGTAAATTTTATTGATCCACCGCCTTCTTCTGCATTCTTTTTTGATTTTTCAATTATATCTTTGCTCAATGGAAATTCTTCCGGGTGAGCTATTGTAAGGTCAATCCCGTAGCGAGGAAATAGCAATGCCTGTGTCTGCGGAACGGAAAGCGGTTTTGAATGTGTATCTGCATAAGCCCATGAAACTGTAACTTTTAGTCCGTTTGTATTTTTTCCAAACTTTTCAAAAATGGTCATTAAATCTGCTAAACCCTGGAATGGATGATAAACATCATCCTGTAACGACATAATAGGTTTTGATGAATGTTTTGCCATCTCTGCAAGATAGTCTTTTCCAATTCCGTAAAAACAATTCCGTGAAGCAATTCCGTGTCCCATTCTTGATAAAATTATTGCTGTATCCTTCGCAGATTCACCATGCGAGAGCTGCATTTTATCAGCAGTTAAATCGTGCGCATGCCCGCCAAGCTGCGTCATTCCTGCTTCCATCGAATTTCTTGTTCTTGTAGATTGTTCAAAGAAAATCATGAATAAAGTTTTATGCGGAAGATGTAAGTGTGGCTCTTCGTTTTTAAATTGTTCTTTTAGTTCAAAGGATCTGGTGAACACAACATCAAGTTCATCTTTATTCCAATCATCACAAGACAGAAAGTGTTTACCTTTTAAATCCATATTTTCTCCAAATTTATGTTACCACAAAGACGCAGAGACGCAACTTCGCGCTTTTGCGACTCAGAGGTTAAAAATTATTTACAAACATAGCATAAAAAGCTGATGCTTTTACAAGATGATCAATTGGTACTTTCTCATTCGGTGCGTGTGCAAGTTCTTCTACTCCCGGTCCAAATCCTATAACAGGTATTTTGTGCAATCCGTTTATAGCAACACCGTTTGTTGAGAATGTCCATTTATCAACAAGTGGTTCTTGTTTAAACAATTCTTTATAACTCTTTACGCCAGTCTGAATTACAGGATGATCTTCTTCAATTTTCCATGTTGGATAATATTTTTCCATTCCGTAATTTAATCCTGTAAAAGAAGTTTTTTCATATTGAAGCAATTCAACCTTTGCATTCATTTCTCTAACTATTTCTTTCACTTGATTTAAAGCCAGCTCTTTATCTTCACCCCAGGTTAATCTTCTATCAAGAT
>CBEPPX010000666.1:0-1510 GCA_965511205.1 uncultured Ignavibacteriales bacterium
TCCACTCAGGAAATCTTCCCGGAGTGTAAGGCGCACCGTGTTCTTCTAAAATCGTTTCAACCTGATTAATTTCATCATCAATAGATTTTAGAAAAACCAGAACATCACCAAACTTGTTTGCTGCATCATCGTAAGATTTAATGAATGTAGTAGTTGGTGCAGCGGTTGTATTCCACAAAGCAGCAGTTATTAAATCAACGCGATCTTTTATAGAACTTGGAGATGCTCCTTCATATCTTCCGCGTAATCTATCTCCATTCAATTGGCGGTTTAATTCATTCAGATTTAATTCTGTGGTTAATATTTTATTATATGTATTTGCTGGTACATCTGCTGCTTCAAGCACTGCTTTTTTAAGGTAAGATAGTTTATCAACTAATTCTTTGCGATAAGCATCGGCTCCTGTAATAGCTCTGGTTAACTCAGCAACTTTTTTATTAAACTCATCCAACGCAAATTTATCTTCTGCAGGTAAGCTTGTGATATTTAACGGTTTGCAGGTAAACTCTTTAGGTGCAACTAATTCTGTAAACGTTCCATCTTCAAATTTACTTAGCGAAACTTTATAATTGCCGGGTACAACCATATAACCTCTATCCGGTTCATTCCATGGAACTGTATCATCAAAAGGTTTAAGTGAAATTGGAATAAAAGTAGTATACCTGAAATCCCAAACGATTCTGTTCACTCCTTTTTTAGGGTCGGTTTTTATTTTTCTTACAACATTTCCTTGTTCATCCGTTATTGTAAAAAGTAAATAGGATTTTGGTTCTTCCTGCTCTTTCTTTAATGTTTCGTAAGAAGGATGTTTAATATCTTCACCATTCTTAACCTGTTCTTTCTCTTCATCTCTTCTTTTTTCTTTAAGTGATTTAATCTCATCCTTCAGGTAATAAGTAAATACTGCTCCCACTTCCGGATTTGGTGCTGCATAGAAACTTGCACCCTGGAATCCAACTCCTCTAAATCCAAATGGATTTGCAGGAATGAACATCTGCGCATCTTTTATAGGGAAAATCTCAGCATCTTTCTTTAATGTTTCTTTAGATAGATAACGCAGTGGTGTATAATCATCCAAAATGTAAACACCTCTACCAAAAGTTGATACCACAAGATCATTTTCTCTCCGCTGGATATCGAGATCCATTACAGTTGCCGGCGGCATTCCGTTTTTAAAAGAAATCCATTCTTTTCCGCTGGTGTTAGTAAAATAAACTCCAAACTGAGTTCCAACAAAAAGTAAATTCTTTTCAACATGATCCTCTGCAATAGAATACGTGCTTCCTTCTTCAGGAAGATTACTGTTTATTGAAAACCATGTTTTCCCGCCATCAGTTGTTTTATAAAGATAAGGAGTTCGATCGCCGCCAACAAAATTATGGCAAGCAACATAAGCGATCAGCTTATCAAACCGTGAAGCGATAACATGATGAATTCTTGCATACTCAGGTAAACCGGGAACTGATGATCTTTGCCAGCTAGTTCCTCCATCAGTTGTAAAATGAATTAA
>CBEPPX010000667.1:0-1504 GCA_965511205.1 uncultured Ignavibacteriales bacterium
AGCGATTATGTCCATCAACGCAGTTAAAGGTATTGAAATTGGGAACGGTTTTGCAAGCGCTGAATCTTCTGGTTCACAGGTTCATGATGAGATTATTCTGAAAGCTGAAAACTTTTTACGCAAAACTAACCGGGCTGGGGGAGTTGAAGGGGGAATTACAACAGGCATGCCGTTAATTGTAACTTCTGCAATGAAACCTATCGCAACATTATCCAATCCTTTAAATACTATTGATCTTTCAAAAATGAAAAAAGCTGCTGCACGCCACGAAAGAAGTGATTTTGTAGCTGTTCCTGCTTGCTCGGTAATTGCAGAAAGTATGCTTGCATGGGTTATTGCAAAACACTTCCTAATAAAATTTGGAGGAGATTCATTGGAAGAAACTAAAGACAATTACAAACTTTATACTCAAAAATCTTTTAAAAGAATTCAAAAGAATTTTAGGAAGTAATTTTATAGATGATAAAAATTGAAACTTTTGTATTTAACCTTTTTTCTGAAAACACTTTTGTTGTGTGGGATGAAGAAACAAAAAAAGCTGCGGTAATCGATCCAGGGATGTCAAGTTTATCAGAAGAAGAATTACTTGGTGATTTCATTTCAAAGAATGATCTTAAAATTAAATACTTAATAAATACACACTGCCATATCGATCATATCTTGGGATGCAATTTTGTTAAGGAAAAATATAATCCACAATATTTAATTCCTGAAAAAGATATTCCGTTACTTCAAAATGGTAAAATGCAAGCTTCAGCATTCGGCGTTGATTTTAAGGAACCACCAAAGCCTGATATGTTCATTACTGAAGAGGAAGAATTAAATCTCGGTGAAACAAAAATTAAATTTCTCTTCACTCCCGGGCACACACCAGGTGAATATTGTATCTATTTTGAAGAAGAAAAAATTTGTATAACCGGCGATGTGCTTTTTAGGGAAGGTATTGGCAGAACAGATTTGTGGGGCGGCAATTACGATCAGTTGATCAGATCAATTGAAGAAAAACTTTTTACATTACCAGGCGAGGTAACAATTTATCCGGGGCATGGAGAGCCGAGTACAATTGATCATGAATTAAAGAACAATCCATTTCTTGAATAAATTCATACTATTTAAGAAGTACCATCTTTTTCGTTTCAACAAAATCATTTACAAGTAATCTATAAAAATAAATACCGCTGGCGAAGGATGATGCATTAAAACGAACACTATAAATTCCCTCAATTTGGAAGCCGCTAATCAAATCTGAAATCTCTCTACCGAGAATATCATAAATCTTTAGTGAAACATTTCCTGAAGCTGGTAACTCATATTTTATTATTGTGCTTTGATTAAAAGGATTTGGATAGTTTTGGTAGATCAAATAATGTTCTGGGATAGGGTCCAGTGGAGGTAATCCATACGCGCCAAAAGCAAGCGAATCATAGGGCAAAGAATGTAAAAATTGTGCTTTCTTTCTCATATTTGTAATACTTTGATACGGATCATCACCAAGTGCGGGAAT
>CBEPPX010000668.1:0-1503 GCA_965511205.1 uncultured Ignavibacteriales bacterium
AATATTATTATTCGGAAATCTCGAACCAACCAACTCTAAAATAACAATAATGGCTGCAATAGTAGTACTCATGGCTGTCTGGTGGATTACAGAAGCAGTTCCGTTGGCTGTCACCTCACTAATTCCATTAATCTTATTTCCCCTGTTTGGTTTGCTGGATGCTGATGAAATTGCCAGTTCATACATCAACTCTATTATTTTCTTGTTTCTCGGCGGTTTTATGATTGCGCTCTCTATGGAAAGATGGGGGCTGCATAAAAGGGTAGCTTTGAGAATCATTACCATGTTTGGAGGCAGTCCTGTTTCAATAATTATAGGATTTATGATTGCAAGCGCATTACTGTCTATGTGGATATCGAACACTGCAACAACAATAATGATGCTTCCAATTGCCCTTGCAATAATTTTTAAAATGGAAAACGAATTCGGTGCAGAAAAAGTACATAATTTTTCAGTAACACTTTTAATTGGAATTGCGTATTCCTGCACAATTGGCGGATTAGGAACACTCGTTGGAACTGTACCCAACCTTGCTTTTGTTAAGATCCTTAAAATTCTATTCCCCGAAGCTCCGGAAATTGGTTTCGGTCAGTGGATGATGCTTGGTATTCCTATTTCTTTTTTGATGCTCACCATCTCAGCTTTTCTTCTAACAAAAATTTACTTCAAGGTTGATAAAGCATTAAAAATTGATAAGAGGTTTATCAGGGAAGAATATGAAAAGCTTGGTCCTTTATCCTTTGAGGAAAAAACCATCAGCATCATCTTTGCACTTACAGCTTTTTTGTGGATTTTCAGGAGCGACCTGAACCTGGGTTTAATTACAATCCCCGGATGGTCTAATCTTCTGCCACATTCTAATTTTGTAAATGACGGTACAGTGGCAATAACAATGGCATTTATATTATTTTTAATTCCTTCTAAAAAGGAAAATACAACTTTGCTGGATAATAATGTCTTTAATAAAATTCCCTGGGGAATAATTCTCCTTTTTGGCGGAGGATTTGCTTTGGCAAATGGATTTTCAAACACAGGGCTTTCTACATTTATCGGGGAACAGTTAACCGGAATGAAATCGCTGTCGCATATTTTCATCATTATGGCTACTGCAGCTACAATCAGCTTTTTAACCGAGCTTACTTCAAACACTGCAACAACACAAATGATTTTACCAATCCTGGCTTCGGTTGCAATAGCAATGGGGATGAATCCTTTACTGCTCATGCTAACCGCAACACTTTCAGCATCGATGGCATTTATGCTGCCTGTGGCAACCCCTCCAAATACAATAATTTTTGCAAGCAGCAGGATAAAAGTTACAGAAATGGTTAAAGCCGGTTTTGCACTGAATCTTCTGGGTGTTATTATTGTTACTCTTATTGTCTATTTTGTCGGAGAGTTAGTTTTCGACCTGGGGACTTTTCCCGGCTGGGCTATAACTGAATAAGAAATATATTTTTATCTTAAATAAAAATTGCCTTATGATTATTTATAACGTTACAC